>JBBIID010000027.1:0-13715 GCA_037446675.1 Paludibacter sp. | reverse complement strand
ATTGGCATTATGAATATCATGCTCGCGACAGTTATGGAACGTACACGCGAAATTGGAATCCGCCGATCCATCGGAGCTCGAAAATCCGATATTATGAGCCAGTTTGTGAGTGAGGCGGTTGCTATAAGTATTACGGGAGGACTTATCGGAGTTTTTCTGGGAGTTGGGCTATCGCTGTTCGTCTCAATTTTCACGGATGTCGACATTTCAATTAAAATGTACTCTGTGCTATTGGCCTTCGGCTTTTCGGTGATTGTCGGAATAAGTTTTGGTTATCTTCCGGCTAAAAACGCTGCCAATCTTAAACCTATTGATTCGTTGAGATATGAATAGAACTGAATCAGTAACAACAAAAAATATCAAAGTATGCTGATAGAAATAAAAAACTTATATAAAAACTACATAATGGGAGAGATGGAAGTTCCTGCTCTTAAAGACATTAATCTGCAAATACGAAAGAATGAGTATTTGGCCATTATGGGTCCTTCGGGTTCAGGGAAATCGACATTAATGAATATTTTGGGTTGCCTGGACACTCCAACTCAAGGAGAATACATCTTTAACAAATCAGATGTAAGCCAATTAAACGATGATGAATTATCGGCCATGCGCAACAGAGAAATTGGCTTTATTTTCCAGAATTTTAATTTGCTCCCGCGCCTTAATGCTTTACAAAATGTAGAAATGCCTCTTATTTATTCGGGAATAAAAAAACAAGAACGTAAAGAAAGATCCATTGAAGCACTAGAACGAGTTGGATTGGCCGAACGTATGCATCATAAACCAGGAGAACTCAGCGGTGGACAGCGACAACGTGTTGCTATTGCCAGAGCATTAGTGTCTAAACCGGGAATATTACTGGCCGACGAACCAACGGGCGCTCTCGACTCTAAAACCGGCGAAGAAATCATGCAGTTATTTTACGATTTGCACAAAGAGGGAAATACGATTATCCTTATCACTCACGAGCAGGAAATAGCCGATCACGCGCACCGAACCATCCATATAAAAGATGGAATGATTCATTGGGACAGACCCAATAAGTTAAAGGAATATATGTTACAAGACAACAAAAACAATTCTCAATTATGAAAAAAATAATTCTGTTCATTCTCCTTATTAGCTTGCATACATCTATCCTAAAATCGGAAACCTACGTTCTCGATTTAGAAAAGAGTATTGAAATTGCAAAAGAGAAAAGCTACAGCATGTTAAGCCTTGTACAGGATTTTAAAATAGCAGAATACAATCTGAAATCGGCGACAAGCAAGCTAAAAACACATATCAATTTAAAATTTGTTTCGCCGGAATATACAGAAACTGTTCGCCAATTCGAAGACAGTACCGGAATTACATTTTATCCTGTGAAACAATTGAATTATCAGGGAAATCTTGAAATTACTCAACCGCTCCCAACCGATGGTTACATTTATGCTCGAACAGGTTTATCTAATTATGATGATTATTACACCAAGTTGAGATCACCGTTTATTAATGCACGTATTGGATTTTCTCAACCCCTGGACGCGTTGTATGGGTACAACTCTATAAAATCGACCCTGAAGCAAGCTCAACTGGCTTATGAACGATCGAGCAAACAGTTGAAACGTGAAGAATTGAATCTTATTTATCAGGTTAGCAACTCATTTTACAACCTGCTATCTGTTCAAAAATCAGCAGAAATAGCCAAACTTGATTATGACCGACAAAATGAAGCAGAAGCCATTGCTAAGAATAAATTTGATGCCGGTTTAATAAAAGAAGTAGACGCACTTCAAATGGAAGTGGATTTGGCACAGGCTAAAAACAATTACGATTTGGCGCTAGTCAACCAAAGCTCTGCTATGAATGAGTTTAAAGAAATTATCGGGATTGATTTTACTGATAGCGTTAGTTTGAACAGCGAACTGAAGTACGAAGTATTAGTTGTTGACCCTGAAAAAGCAGTGCAACTGGCTTTTGAAAATAGACTGGAAATAAGGGAGCAGGAAATCCAGATTGAATTAAACAAACTGAATATCAAGCAACAGAAATCGCAGGGAATGATAAAAGCAAATCTTACTGCTTATTACGAAAAAGTCGGTTATAAAAATCAGAATCTAACAACCGACATTGGTTCTGCTTTTAAAAATTCATATGATGATTTCTTAAATCGTCCTCAGAACTTTGGATTAGGATTCAACGTAACGATACCGATCCTGGATTTTGGCGAAAATAAAGCGCTTGTAAAATCTGCTCAATCGCGATTAAAGCAAAATGAATTACGCAAAGAAGAAGTACAACGAAGCATTGAACGGGAAGTTCGCAATTTAGTCGCCGATTTAAACAGTAGTTTAAAGCGACTTCAGCTACTGGAGAAAAATCTTACTGTAGCAGAAAAAAGTTTCGAAATTACACGCCAGCGTTATGCTGATGGTGATATAGACAGTCAAGCACTGGCATTAGAAAGAAACAGGTTGAATACAGCATACACTTCACACCTGCGGGCATATATCACTTATCAGTTAATGCAAGCCGATATTATGCGTAAAACATTTTTTGATTTCAAAAAGGGCGAACAAATAAAATAAATAGGATAATGTAAAATAAAAAAATTGCCCCATTATTCTGATTATTGGCTCTTTTATCGAGATGTTTCTTTCTTGATAAATTCATGTTTGTACTGATAAGAGATATCCCAATATTGATTGCATTTTTCTCCCACAAAACAATGTTGTATTATTGTGAAAGCAATAACAACATAGCGATGAGTTTTTGTGTAGTAAAATATTTCATTAAGTGCTGCGAGCTATATATTTTTGCATTATCAAGCAATTTAACCTTATAGTAGCACTATTTATTTTACAATCACATCGTGAAAAACAGTACAAAACCTCTCTTCTGGATAATTATTTTTTTGTCGATTTCCACAATTTCATTTTCGCAAAAATACAGCGGGTTAACGGCAATAGCTTCCGACAACAAGTCCACAACAGCCATGTTTGATAACAATATGGGCTCACGCTGGCAGGATTCCAGCAATAAGGACGATGCCTCATTTGTTGTTGATTTAGGAGCTTCAAAACTTATTAATACGATAAAGATTTTTTGGGAAAATGCCAATGCAAAAAATTATATCGTCAGCTTTTCGAACAACAATGTAACCTTCACTGGTGATCTGACATATAATGACATGGCTGCCGGAGGACGAACAGACTTAATACGAGTTCCCGATAATAGCTACAGGTATATCAAATTTCAGGGAGTAACCCGCGCGTTAAATTACGGTTATTCGATTTACGAATTTGAAGTTTACGCAACCGATCCCAGCAATTTTAGCAGTAATTTACCCTTAGTCGTTATTACCACCGACAATAATCCTTCAACAGGAAAACCTCTTGAAATTCCGGATGATCCGAAGGTGCTTGGGAACATGAAAATAATTTCCCGCCCAGCCGGAAGCCGGAATTATTTAAATGATCAGGATTCCACCGATTATTTAAATTATAATGGAAGAATCGGAATTGAATTAAGAGGTTCATCTTCGCAAACGCTTCCGAAAAAGCCTTATGGATTAACCACTTTGAAAGCTGACAATGTTTCGAACAACAATGTTAGTATTTTAGGAATGCCAAAAGAAAATGATTGGGTGTTAAATGCACTTGCATTTGATCCATCTCTGATTCGTGATTTTCTGTCATACGAATTATATGGAAATCTTGGAAATTATTCGCCAAGAGGCACCTATTGCGAAGTTGTTGTAAATGGAGAATATAAAGGCCTGTACATTTTCATGGAAAAAATAAAAATTGATGAAAACAGGGTTAACATCGAAAAAATGACTCCAACCGATAATTCCGGCGACAACGTTACTGGTGGCTATATTACCAAATGCGACAAAACCACCGGAAACGATCCCATTGCATGGTCGATGTCGGGCGCCGATTTTATTCACGAAAACCCAAAACCAGAAGACATCACGACTCAACAAAACAGCTACATATATAATCAATTCAATAATTTAAAAAATGCCACTGCTGCTCAAAACAGCTCCATAACATCTGGCTATCCATCGATAATTGATATTCCAAGTTTTGTCGACTTCATGATTCTGAATGAATTCACTTCGAATGCTGATGGTTATCAATATAGCACTTTCTTTCATAAAGACAGGAAGGGAAAGCTCAGAGCAGGTCCAATTTGGGATTTCAACCTGACTTTTGGTAATGACATATTTATTTGGGGACTTGATCGTAGTCATACAGACGTTTGGCAATTCAAGGATGAAGGCAATACCGGAGCAAAGTTCTGGATTGACTTATTTAATAATTCAACGTTCAATTGTTATCTGTCCAAAAGATGGCTTGACGTTTCTGCACCCGGACAACCACTAAATTACACGGTGGTTTCAACCCGAATAGACCAAATCGTCGACCTCATTTCAGAAGCAGAAGCAAGAGAGCAAGATAAATGGAATACAATTGGAGATTTCACGGGTAGAATAAGCTCTTTAAAAACATGGCTTCAGACAAGAATAAATTGGCTAAGTTCTAAATTAAACAACGATCAGGCTTGTGCCAGCGTTCAGGTTCCTCCATTGGTTATCTCAAAAATTAATTACAACCCTCAGGTCGTTGAAAACTACGAGAGCGATAGTTTAGAGTATATCGAAATCACGAACAACAGCAGTGCTTCTGTAAGTTTAACCGGCATTTACTTCAGCGAATTAGGAATAAGTTACCAATTTCCGGCAAATTCGACGATAGCAGCAAATGCCAAAATAATGATCGCAAGCAATGCTAAAGCTTTCGAGCAATTCTACGGCAGTACTCCATTCGGGCAATTTTCCAGATGCTTGTCCAATAAATCTCAAAAATTGGTTTTATCCGACGCTTTTGGTAATATTATTGATGATGTAGAATATACCGACCATTTCCCATGGCCCGTTTCAGCAGATGGGTATGGCTCGTTTCTGGAACTTGTGGATGTAAATTCGGACAATGCAATTGCCACTAACTGGAAAGAATCGAATTTGCTATCGGGAATTGAGAATGCACACCTTAATAAAGTGGTAAAAATAGCTCCTATTCCCGCTCAGAGTACGATTACAATTTCATATAATTCTGGCTCTGTAAGTTCTTACGAAATTACAGACCTTATGGGTCGGGAAATTAGAAATAATACTTCTTTCACAAATACTATCAATATAGAAGATCTGTTGCCGGGTATTTATTTGTTGGAAATTCATTTTGAAGAAGGATTAAACGTTGTAAAACAGATAATTAAAAATTAATCAGGAGAATTTAGCATAGCTAGTTTTAAAGATTATCACATGATTTAGGATTAACGCCTGAACTTCTCCTGAATCAAAGATGTTTTCTATCTAAATTTTAATTTTGTATGAACTACGAAGAACTCCGTGAATTTTGTTTAGGTCTAAAAGGCACTACTGAAAGTTTTCCTTTTGATGAATTCACGTTGGTGCTGAAAGTTCAGGGAAAAATGTTTGCCCTTCTTCCGCTGGATAATCCGGATACGCAAATTGCCTTAAAGTGTGACCCTGAGCGAGCCATTCAACTTCGTGAAGAATTCTCGGCAATTACGCCTGCTTGGCATTTCAATAAAAAACATTGGAATACGGTTATGGTGGATTCTTCTATTTCGAAAGATCTTTTGTTCGAACTTATTATTCATTCGTACAACTTGGTGGTTGCCGGACTACCTAAAAAATTAAGAGATACGATAAATTAATTATAAAAAAGGCAGGCATTTTCAAAAACTGAAAATGCCTGCCTTTTTTAGAGGCTAAAAATAGCTGTTTATTGTTTTACAAATCCTAATCTGTTTAATTTTCCAGTCCAAACATCCGATAAATTTCCAGTTTCGCCAACTCCTCCCAATAAGAAGATTCTGTTTGCTTTGGCCATTTGTTCTTTTGTGTAGCTACTTTTTTTATTGTAAATAATAGGGTTAAATACAACAGCAGAAATATTGTTTCGTGGCGTATAGTTTGCTGGTAGCGCATTGTAGGTGAAAGTTGTATCGGGAATTTCCCAACTCAACCCCTGATCTTTTGACATTCTGTAATAGAATACTTTATTAGAGCCCTTATCATTTCTCAATCCAAAAACCAAAAGTTTATCATCATACGAAATGATAGAACTTCCTGTGGAAAGAGTATCCAATCCTTTATTTTCGACACTAAAATCAAACCAAGATTTTCCATCTTCCGTGTTCCAATTAGTGTGCAAAGTATTGCCGTTGCTGTCTTTCCCTCCAATAACTAAAGCTTTTCCTTTTCCTGTGCGAGAAAAGAACGAATGAGCTGTAAAATCGCTCACAGGAAAATTCGAATAAACTTCTTTGTCGAGATAAACTTCCCAATTACCTGCATCGATTGAACTTGCGAAGTATTTTTTATTGTCACTATTCGATTGAACTACAGCCCAAAGCTTATCATTCAACGAAAACAATAATGATTTAAATGAGTAATTATTCAATTGTTGAACACTCCAGCTAAATCCATTAGAAGATGAGTAAATTTTATTGTCGCCCGTAGTCAAATAATATTTTTTATCAAATACAGTCAAATCTTTAAACGCTACATTGGCAGGTAAACCTGTCACAGTAACTTCAGGCTTCCAGTTGTAACCATCCGGCGATACATACACATAACTTTCGGTATTGTTATTCGTGAAATAGCAAATCGAATCGTTATATACAGCTTTCTGATGAACTGCATCATGACTGTCCAAATTGTCACTCACCTTGTTCCATACATAAAGTTCAGGTTCTACCTGATGCACATTTACTTTTATCGGGTACGTTCTCGAATGTTCCAAATCAGCAGCTGTATGCTCTATTTTCACGACTTGAGTAAAATCAATAGTATCAGCGCCAGTAAGTGCTTTCGTACTGTTATCTAAAAAATGAAGGATTGAACCGCCATCACTTTTAAATGTAAACGTTGGATAAACACTATCAATCCGGGTTTGATAAGGCAATGAATCCAAATTCACAATTACCGAATCAGCACCATCTCGTTCCAAAGTAAAAACAGCGCTATCGAGATAGGGAATACTATCGTTTTTTGCAAAAGTCAACGAAACAAAAGTGGGATTATCTGAATAGACTACCGGATCGTTGGTTCCCAAACAAGAAGATAGAAAAGCGATTACAAAAAGAGGAATAATAAACCTGAACTGTCTAAATTTCATACTGATATTCTTTTGAAAGCGCAAAGTTAAAAACATTTTAAATCTTTCGACCTTGTTCTTTCAAGTTTTATTATTTTTTATAAGAAAAGATATGTTATGTAAAGAATTTCTTGTCAAATGTTCTCTATGAGAGACTTATTCTTCTATTTCTACCATTACCGGACAATGATCGGAATGCACTGCATCGACAAGAATTGCGGCTCCTTTTAAGCGATTCTTCAACGTTTCGGTAACCCAATGATAATCAATGCGCCAGCCTACGTTTCGAAACCGGGCACCACCGCGATAACTCCACCAACTGTATTTTTCCGGACTCTGATCGAATATTCGGAACGAATCCACCATCCCTGTTGCTTCATACCGATCCAACCATTCGCGCTCTTCGGGCAAAAAACCGGATACGCCAATCTGACGTTCGGGGTGATTTATGTCAATTGGCTTATGACAGATATTATAATCGCCACAGATAATGAGATTGGGACGTGACTTGCGAAGTTCGGTCACGAAAGGTAAAAACGCAGCCAGAAAATCCATTTTAAACGCCTGACGCTCATCACCCGACGAACCGGAAGGAATATAAACGCTGATAACGGATAAATCACCAAAATCAGCACGAATAACTCGCCCTTCGGCATCGTAGCGAGGATGGTTCATCCCAACAACCACATTATCGGGCGCTTTTTTGGTAAGGATGGCAACGCCACTGTACCCTTTTTTTTCGGCTGAATGCACAAACATTGTATAACCCAACTCGGCAAAAAGCATCGTATCAATTTGATCCGGTTGAGCTTTAGTTTCCTGCAAACACAGCACATCAGGATCTTCCTGTTGAAGCCATTCGACAAAATTTTTGGTAAGTGCCGCACGAATGCCGTTTACGTTATACGAAATAATTTTCATTGGTTTACCTTTTTTACTTTCTTGTACAATTCGGATGCAAACACAAAGTCGTTCAACGATTCATTGTCGACATGAAAAATATCTTCCTTGCTTCCCTGCCAAGCTTTCACTCCTTTTTCGATAAAAATAATGTTTTCACCAATTTCCATTACAGAGTTCATGTCGTGAGAGTTTATAATGGTGGTGATATTGAATTCCTGTGTAATTTCGTGAATCAACTGGTCAATAATCAATGAAGTTCGTGGGTCGAGACCAGAGTTTGGCTCATCGCAAAAAAGATATTTTGGTTGAAGTGCGATAGCCCGCGCAATAGCCACACGTTTTTGCATACCACCACTAATTTCCGATGGAGCCAAGCCAAACGCTTTTTCTTCAAGATTCACATGTTTCAGGCAGAAACGTGCGCGCTCATTCATTTCTTCTTTTGTAGAAGGAGAAAACATTTCGAGCGGGTACATTACGTTTTCCAGCACACTCAAAGAATCGAAAAGTGCCGATCCCTGAAAAAGCATTCCCACTTCTTTGCGCAAAATGCGAATATCGCGCATATGCATATCCGGCAAATTTCGTCCATCGTATTCAATTCGCCCTTTATCAATCCGGTGAAGACCTATGATACTCTTCATCAAAACTGTTTTCCCCGAACCACTCTGGCCAATAATCATATTGGTTTTTCCGGTTTCGAAAACAGCCGACACATTCTTCAACACATGATTGCCATCAAACGATTTGTCTACATTTTTTACTTCTATCATCCTATTGATTTACGATTTACGATTTTAGAATTTACGATTGATTTTTAGAATATAGAATTTTAAACAGCAAAGCCCTTAAATTCTTCTTCCTCCTGTTTTACTTTTTATTGCGATTTTTAATTCAACATTATTTTGGTGATAAGAATATTGAAGAATAAGATCAGGATGCTTCCATTTACAACCGCATTTGTACTTGCTTTACCTACATCCAATGCGCCACCGTAAGCATAATATCCGTAATAAGCTGCTACGGAAGATATGATAAAGGCAAAAATCATCGACTTGAGCAACGAATAAAAAATATAGTACGGAATAAATGCGTATTGAATACCGACGAGATAATCACCCGTAGTCAGAATATTGGTAAGTATTCCAACAAAATAGCCACCAACAAGTCCGAGTCCCATACTGAAAATTACCAAAAACGGCATCATCACCACGAATGCCACCACTTTTGGAAGAATCAGGTAATTTGCAGAATTGACACCCATAATTTCGAGTGCATCAATCTGCTCGGTAATGCGCATGGTTCCTATTTCCGACGCGATATTCGATCCTACTTTCCCGGCCAGAATCAGACATAAAATAGTGGACGAAAACTCAAGCAACAAGGTATCGCGAGTCACCAACCCCGTTGTGTAAACCGGTAAAAGTGGGTTAGACGTGTTCAGTTTGGTTTGCATGGTCATGATAAAACCAATAAATACCGAAATAATGGCTACGATAGGCAACGACTGCAAACCCAATTTTTCCAACTCTTTTGGAAATTGTCGAAAAAACATTCTCCAGCGGTCAGGCAAAACAAACACCCGTTGCATTAATAGAAAAAACCTTCCGGTTTCGCTAATTAAACTCATGATTTATAATAATATATATAGAATAATCAATTTTACTTAGTCTAAAAATAACTGACTTGCAAATATACTCTTTTTTTGAACAACCCGAAAACAAACATAGCTCCCTGATACACAGCCGACAAACACTTTCAACCAAATCAGAAGCAAATTGCCAGCAGAATATCCATCACATTCGTCCCGGTTGGTCCGGTGATAAGAAGTCCGTTCGTTTTTTCAAAAAAATGATACGCATCATTCTTCGAAAGGAATTCTTTGGGACGCAATCCAGATTCTTTCGTTTTTGCAAGAACACTTTTATCAACAATTGCTCCGGCAGCATCGGTTGGTCCATCCGTTCCATCTGTTCCGCCACAAAGCAATACAATATTTTCTTCACTCGAGTTTTCAACCATCTCGCTCAAAGCAGCAAGTGCCAAATGCTGATTTCGTCCGCCTTTTCCATTTCCTTTCACGACCACTGTAGTTTCTCCACCCTGCAAAAAGCAAAAAGGGCGTTTCTCTTTCGAAACTCTCAACTCTGAAACTATTTTCGTTGCGACTTCGTCCGCTAAGCCTGACAACAAGTCTTCATTTATCAAAACATTATATCCAAGCTCCTTTGCTTTTTGCGAAGCAGCTTTCAACGCAACGGAATTGCTTCCGATAATGCTATTAAACGTATTTTGAAATAATTTATTTCCCGGCTTTGGCGTTTCAGGAATTGTTCCGGTAAGTCCATCGCAAATATATTGCAATACATTTTTCGGAATTTTTGAAAACAGATCGTATTTCAACAAAATTCGCACTACATCTCCAAAAGTGGAAGAATCAGGAATAGTTGGTCCGCTGGCAATCACACTCAAATCGTCGTTAGGAACATCGCTTATGATGAGAGAAAAAACTTTCGCTTCGTTACAATATTCAATCAACTGTCCTCCTTTGAGTAACGACAAATGTTTCCGCACCGTGTTCATCTCATTTATACCTGCTCCCGATTTCAGCAGCACATCAAAAACTGATTGAATTTCCACTAACGTTAATCCATCAGGGACATCACACCAAAGCGACGAAGTTCCGCCACTCAGCAGACAAATAACAACATCCCCTCTTTGCGCTTTCCTCAAAAGCGTTTTAGTCAGCTCCGCTCCTTCTACCGATTTTTCGTCAGGAACCGGATGAGCCGCTTCAACCACTTTAATAATGCTTGTTGGTTTAGCATGCTGATATTTTGTGACTACCAATCCGCCAGTTATTAATCCACCAAGAATTCGCTCCAACTCAACAGCCATTCCTGCCGATGCTTTTCCAGCTCCAACGATATATATATTTTTTATATCTCGCAAGGATAAGGTTTGCTCACAAATCGAAAGCGTTTCATCCGTCAACGTCACATGTGCCGGAAGCAATTGCGAAGGCTGTACCGCTGCAATTGCCGCATTGAATATTTTCAACGCATTCGATCTATGTTCTTCGTTCGTGATATTCATTGTTCTGCTTTTATATTTCGATAAGCGACCAACAAATTTACAAACAAAAAAGAGAAATCCGCATTCACGAATTTCTCTTTTTTATTTCTTTCCGAAAAGTTGCGATTACACGCGTCTTTCTTTGATACGGGCTTTTTTACCGGTAAGTGCACGCAAATAGTACAATTTAGCGCGGCGAACTTTACCACGTTTGTTTACTGTAATGCTTTCGATAAACGGAGAATCCATTGGGAAGATACGCTCAACACCAACGTTACCAGAAATTTTACGAACAGTAAAACGTTTTTTGTTTTCGTGACCAACGATTTTGATTACATCGCCACGGAATTCCTGAACACGTTCTTTGTTACCTTCTTTGATACGATAAGCTACTGTTACTGTATCTCCGGCTTTAAATTCAGGATGACTTTGTTCAACAAGGAATGCTTGTTCTGCAACTTTAATTAAGTCCATTATTGCTTTTGTTTTAGTAAATAATTATGCGCAATATTCACAGACCTCTCTTATTCTGCCAGAGATTACGCTAAAATCGGACTGCAAAAGTACTCCTTTTTTTCTGACTTGCAAACATATTCGCCACATTTTTCACAACTTATCCTCATTTTAATCATCACCCTGAATTTAGCACGTTGCAAAATGAGAATAATGGCATTCAAATCAAGCTGTTTCAATTCTAAATTTGTGTAATAATGTTGATTTTTGCATCAACTTATTAAAAATAAATTGCGTTCAAAATCAATCTGTTTTTATGTTGATAAAATAACTATTTTTTTGTAGCTTTGCATCCCATAAATCAACGAAAAAAAGGGAAATGGAAAAAAAGAGAATTAAAAGAGCATTAGTGTCTGTTTATCACAAAGATAATCTTGATATCATCATAAAAAAACTTCACGAAGAGGGAGTAGAATTTATCTCTACAGGCGGAACTCAATCGTTTATCGAATCGCTTGATATTCCGTGCAGTGCAGTAGAAGATTTGACAGGTTATCCTTCAATTTTAGGCGGAAGAGTAAAAACATTGCATCCAAAAGTATTTGGTGGAATTCTTAACCGTCGCGATTTAGAATCAGACCGGACGCAAATTGCCGAATACGAAATCCCCGAAATTGACCTTGTAATTGTTGATTTGTACCCTTTCGAAGCTACTGTTGCAGCTGGAGCCGACGAAGCTACCACTATCGAAAAAATTGATATTGGTGGAATCTCGCTTATTCGTGCCGCAGCAAAAAATTACAACGATGTGATTATCGTAGCATCACAAGATCAATACGAACCGCTTCTTGAAATTATTACTGCAAACGGAGCTGAGACATCGATTGAAGAACGCCGTTGGTTTGCAAAAGAAGCATTTGCTGTTTCGTCGCATTACGATTCTGCCATTTTCAACTATTTCGACGGACAGGAAGAGAGCGCATTCCGCCACAGCGAAAACAATTCGAAAGTTCTTCGTTATGGAGAAAATCCTCACCAACGCGGTGTTTTCTTCGGAAAATTTGATGAAATGTTTGAGCAACTTCAGGGAAAAGAAATTTCTTACAACAACCTGCTCGACATTGACGCTGCCGTAAATTTGATCAATGATTTCGATGATATCACATTTGCCATATTGAAACACAACAACGCTTGCGGAATTGCTTCGCGCCCCGTATTGGTTGACGCATGGAATGCTGCTTTGGCCGGCGACCCTGTTTCGGCATTTGGCGGTGTTCTGATTACAAACGCAATTGTGGACAAAGCTACAGCAGAAGAAATGAACAAAATCTTCTTCGAGGTGGTGATTGCTCCTGATTACGATTTGGAAGCGCTCGAAATTCTCGGACAAAAGAAAAAACGCATTATCCTGATTTTGAAAAATGCAAAACTAAAAACTCAACAATTCCGCTCATTGCTGAACGGCGTGTTGATGCAAGATAAAGATACTCATACCGAAACTGCAGAACATCTGACAACTGTTACCGAAAAAGTTCCTACGACAGAAGAAATCGAAGACTTGTTGTTTGCAAACAAAATTGTAAAACACACCAAATCGAACGCTATTGTTCTAGCAAAAGGAAAACAAATGTGTGCGAGCGGAGTTGGACAAACATCACGTGTTGATGCATTATCGCAAGCTATCGAAAAAGCTGAAACTTTCAATTTCGATTTGAAAGGTGCGGTTATGGCTTCGGATGCATTTTTCCCATTCCCCGATTGTGTACAAATTGCCGGTGAAGCCGGAATCACTGCCGTAATTCAACCTGGAGGTTCAATCAACGATAAACTTTCGATTGAAAAATGCAACGAAACAGGATTGTCGATGGTAACAACTGGCTTCCGTCATTTCAAACACTAATTGCAACGGCAAACTGGAAACGGGCAAACAGTAAGATTTTAAACTAAAAAACTATTAAACATTCAAACTAAAAATATGGGACTATTTTCATTTACACAAGAAATAGCGATTGACTTAGGTACTGCCAATACCATTATCATCCATAATGACAAAATAGTAGTAGACGAACCATCGGTAGTGGCTTTGGACAAACGTACCGACAAGCTCAT
>JBBIID010000026.1:1621-13799 GCA_037446675.1 Paludibacter sp. | reverse complement strand
AAATCATTAATTATGTATAATAAAGCGTTATTATACATAGATTATGCGTATCTTTGCACAATAATTGAAAAATAAGTCCTGGTTATCTGCTATTCAATCCATTCTTACCCGCATTAGGATTAAAATAGAATTTATTTCTGAGCCTTTCTATTCAATCAGTATTAATTTTAATCCTATTTTTTTAATGAACATTTTTGTAGCAAAATTGAGCTTCAACGTAAACGATGAAGATCTCAATCAACTTTTTGCAGAGTATGGTGAAGTAAGCTCTGCGCGCGTAATAACAGATAAACTAACTGGTCGTTCCAAAGGATATGGCTTCGTGGAAATGTCAGATGATGACGCTGCTAAAAAAGCAATCAATGAATTGCACGAGTGCGAATACGATGGTCGTGTGATCGCTGTTTCAGAAGCACGCCCTAAGGAGGAAAAAACATATTCAAACAGACAATCGGGAGGTTACGGTGGTGGAAACCGTGGAGGCTACGATAACAATCGTCCCAAAAGATATTAATTCTGACTTATGATAGATTAAAATGCCTTTATTGAAAGAGATAGAGGCATTTTTTTTTATCTAAAACTTTCGCATATTTTTTATTCTTAAGAGTTTTCCAATCAGAGGTTCTTAAGAAGCCATGTTCAATAATCTCATCTTAAATACATTCAATTTAAATAGAAATATATATGTCAAAACCTATAACTTATAGCAAACGGGATAATGAAAAAAAGAAACAAGAAAAACGATTAGAAAAAAATAAAAAGAAAGAAGAGCGCAAACAATCAGAGACGAGTAGCTTTGAAGACATGATTGCTTATGTAGATGAAAATGGCGTAATTAGTTCTAATCCTCCTCAGATAAAAAGCAAACCAAAGAATGAGCCTACATTACAAATTATTAATGACAACATGGAGAAAAGCAAAACTTCAGAAATCAAAGGTCGTGTTGAACACTTAAACACTGAAAAAGGATATGGATTTATTAAGGAATTGTCCGGGACTAATAAATACTTTTTCCATGTAAGTGGACTTATTGATGCAGTTCAAACTGGTGATTCGGTATTCTTTGATTTAGAGCGTGGTAAGAAAGGACTTAATGCCGTTAACGTGAGAAAATCGGACGTTGTTGTATGAATTGTTTTATTACGGCATTTTTCAATTCTCTATATTTGAAAATTGGAAATGCCGATATTAAAAGATTCCGATTCAGCAAATTTACATCTTTCGCGTTACGCCCATTGTTGGAATGCTTTCGTATTTATATCTGTTGATGGCAGTTACAACAAATGTATAATATCCTTTTATTTTTGTTTCCATTTCGCGCAGATCGATGCAGTTTTCCGTTGTCCGCACTAAAATATTTGCAGGGTCATTCAAGTCTCCCACCTTTTTGCCTTTGAAAGCGTAAACAATATAATAAGCAATCTGGCAACCACCTTCTTCGTTTACTTCATCCCAAATAAGATAAGCTTCCTGACCATCTTTTACAATTTGAATATTTTGCGGTTGAGCGGAAACATCTCCTTTTATATTTCGGTTGATGGGACATATTGCAGGATATTTATATAAATTGTTTTGCAAACTGTCGTTCAGTCCTTGTTTGTTTTGCAAAAAAGGTTTTACACTGAAAAAAGCAGCACCATCAATCTGCGGGATTGTTTTATTTAATTTTAATTGACGAATTAATTCATTTCCTTTTTTCCATGCAGTTTCGGCACTTGGTGTTCCGAGCTTCGATGCATATAATCCGGTATAAAGATTTTTTCCAAAAGAATTTTTGCTCCACCATTTTGCAAGAATTTCGTAATCGGCCACTTTTTTACCAATTTCCCAATAAAGCTGAGGCATTACATAATCGATATTTCCTTCTTTTAACCATTTCAGAATGTCAGCATAAAGATCATCGTAATTTTGAACACCGGCGCGTGTTGCTGAACCTGTTGGGTCGACATTGTCGTTTCTCCAAACGCCAAAAGGCGAAATTCCGAATTCCACCCAGGGTTTGATGGATTTGATTGTTTGCTGCAATTCCGCAATTACCATGTTTACGTTGTTTCTCCTCCAGTCATCTTTTTGATCGGGAGCAAATCCTCTTGGGTATTTTTTGAAAGTCGCCTCATCGGGAAATTCCTGATTCGCTACTTTGTAAGGGTAAAAGTAATCATCAAAATGAACAGCATCAATATCATAGTGTTCCACCACATCTTCCACCACTTTATTCAGAAAATTGCGTGTTTCGTCCAGTCCGGGATCGAAATAATACTTCCCTCCGTATTTCAAAAATAAATCTTTGTTTTTGAAGTAAAAGTGGTTTTTTGATAAAATGTCTATTCTGTCAGAATTCGTCACGCGGTAAGGATTTAGCCAAACGTGCACTTCAATGCAGCGTTTGTGCGCTTCGTCGATAATAAATTTCAGAGGGTCGTAAAATGGATTTGGTCTCATGCCCTGAACTCCGGTAAGCCAGTTCGACCACGGTTCCAACATCGAAGGGTAGAAAGCATCTGCTGTTGGTCGTATTTGCATGATTACAGCATTGATATTGTTTTTTACACAACCATCCAAAATCTTTCTCATTTCTTCGCGTTGTTCTTTAGACGTTAAGTTTGGACTGCTTGGCCAATCGATATTAGCAACTGTAGCTATCCAAACTGCCCGCATTTCTCGTTTGGAGTGTTGTGCAGATAATGACGTAATTAGAATCAGATTTAGGAACAAGTAAAGAATGAGTTTTTTCATTATTCGATTATTGTTATTTTTAGCACAAAAATAGCAAATAAATATCGTTTAAAAACGATGTGTATTTTCCTTTCGTCGAAAAAAATGCAGAATAATTGGAAGTGAGAATTTAAATATTTAACTTTGATGAAACAATGGATGAAATAATTGAAGAAATAGTGTTAAAAACGAAAATTAAGCATTCTATGATATGATTCGGGTATTAAATAATTCTTAACTTTGCACTATGGATACAGAAAATTTAAAGAACATGAATAAGCAATTAACAATAGCCTTGGTTGCTCATGATCACCGTAAAGCCGATATGGTTGATTGGGCGGTATTTAACGCAGAAATGTTGTCGAAACACAAATTGATTTGTACAGGAACAACAGGTGGATTAATAGAAAAAGCCATGAAGGAAAAAGGGATTGAAGTGGATATCACCTGCATGAATTCCGGTCCGCTTGGTGGTGATGCTGAAATAGCTGCATTAGTAGTTCGAAAAATGGTAAATCTGGCAGTTTTCCTCATTGATGATTTGAACCCTCAGCCTCACGAAGCTGATATTCAGATGTTATTGCGTCAATGTAGAATTCATAATGTGCCTATTGCCTGTAACAGATACAGTGCTGATTTGATGATTACCAGTTCGTTGTGGGATAACGAAGATTATGTGCCAACCGAACCAAGATATATCAAATTCAATAGATAAAAATGGATGACCGTTATAAGCACTTTCAACGAACTTATTGTTGAAAGTGCTTTTTTCTTGAAAGCTTTCCGAAAACGAAATAGAACTATTTTCAACCGGTTGATGTCGCTGATTTTTAACTGGTTTACCTGCAATAATTTAATAGGTTACGCGTTTGTAGCATCGAATAATTATTTGTATTTTTGACCAGTTTTTTATTGGAAATATCATAAATGAAGACAATTCGGATCAGTTTCTTGCTTTTTTTTGCAATTATTTTATTTCTCCCTCGGACGACGTTCTCTGCTGTTAATGATCAACTGATTACGGAATTGCTAGTTACAGACAATGATACAACCTATCGTTATCTGTATTTCTACGATTCGAATGGAAACAAAGTGCTTGAAACCAAATATCTCCGGCAGACAGAAAGTTGGTCGCGCCTGAGTCAGTCCGAATGGTTTTATCAGGGAACCAAATGTACTTTGCAGCGTGAAAAGATTTGGAAAGATTTTAGTTGGGAGATAAGCTATGAAATATCGTACGATTATAATAATGGAAACCTGACGAACGAATTACATAAAGTCTACAATAACAATGTTCCAAACACAGTAAGGAAAATTGATTATTCATACACAGGATCAAGACCAGCTCAGAAACAGATGTACTCGATGCATAATAGCTCCTGGTTGTTGGATCAGCAAGTTTCATTTAAATACAATGGTGGCGATAAGCTGGATTCATTGCTGACGGATGTTTATGAAAACGGAATTATTTCAACCCAATATTTATTGGTTAATTCATACGGAAATTCAGGAAATTTGCAGAATCAGGTCACAAAACAAAAAGCGCCTGCTGCTACAACATGGTTGAATAGAGATAGCATTTCCTATGTTTACAAGTCGGGAAATAATTCTCTGATTTCTCAAAGAAATAAGATTTGGAATGTGAAGAATGCGAATTGGGAAAATTCTCAAATGGTAGATTATGACTACGATTCATCAAACAAATTGTTGTCGGAAGATTATAAAACGTGGGAAGTGATGTTTTGGAAGAATAACCTCCGTTACGAATACAGCTACGATCAACAACGATTGCTGAAAAAATCGCTTCTCATGCCAATTTACAATCAATGGAGAAGTCTTATATCCATTGATTATTCCGATTTTGATGGAAATAAAGCAAACCACGTGGAATCTAGATTTGACTTTTGGGGAGGCGTGACTGGAGAATTTACAACATCATTTATTCCTTATTTATTCAACGATGTTCCTACGGTACAAAAAGCAGATATGCTCCAGTTGAATTATTTGCCTGTTACTGACACAACATCGTTAGTCGAATTTACAATAAAAGAACAATTTCCAGTATATCCTAATCCGTCCTACGGAGTATATTATATCGATACTCAAAGTTATGACGTAAAATCATGGACACTTTTGGACATGGAAGGACGTGAACTGAAAAGATTTGACAGCGAATATAAAACAGGTGTAATTGACATCACAGAATTTTCGAGTGGAATTTATGTGTTAAAAGTTAACTGCGGTAATAAACAAATTACTCAAAAATTGATTAAATATTAGTACAGTTAAAATGATAAAATTAATAAAAATGAAAAGAGTAAAACAATTGATTCTTATGACTTCCATATCCTTAACTACTACGGTTTTTGCCGGAAACCCATTTTTCGAAACATATAAAACTCCTCATCAAACAATTCCGTTTGACAAAATAAAAACTGAACATTACTTTCCTGCATTCGAAGAAGCAATAAAGCAACATGCTAAGGAAGTTGATAATATTGTAAACGATCCGCAAGCTCCTACATTCGACAATACGATTGTTGCTTTGGAAAAATCCGGTTCGCTGCTCGATAAAGTCGGTTCGCCTTTTTTTAATCTTCTGAGTGCAGAAACAAACGATGAATTGCAGGGAATTGCAGAGAAAGTTTCTCCATTGTTAACAGAGCATTCCAATTCAATTAAGTTGAACGAAAAACTTTTTGCTCGTGTAAAAGCCGTTTACGATCAGAAAGATAAACTTAAGCTTACCACTGAGCAACAAACACTTCTGAAAGATACTTATGATCAATTTGCCGATAATGGAGCTAATTTATCGGATGCTGATAAAGCAATTTATCGTGAATTATCAAAAGAACTGAACTTGCTTCAATTGCAATATGGGCAAAATGTATTGAAAGAAACAAATAAATTCAGCTTGCTTGTTGCCGACAAAGCTTTGTTATCGGGGCTGTCTGCCGACTTTATGGAAATGCTGGCCGAAAATGCAAAAAAAGAAAACAAAACGGGTTGGTTGCTCAATTTAAAAACAACTTGCTATGTGCCGTTTATGAAATATGCCGATAACAGAGACCTGCGCCGCGAATTGTACATGGCTTATAATTCGAAATGTCTGAACGGAGGTGAATTTGATAACCGTGAAAATGTAAAGAAAATTGCTAATGTTCGTTTGAAAATTGCTAATTTGTTAGGTCATAAAACTTATGCTGATTATGTTTTGGTTCATCGCATGGCCGAAAATAAAGATAATGTTTATGATTTGCTGAACAAATTGTTGGATGCATATAAACCAACGGCCGAAAAAGAAGTAGCAGAGGTTCAGAAATATGCTGATGAACATGGTGCATATTTTAAATTACAACCTTGGGATTGGTCATATTATTCCGAAAAGTTGAAAGACGAAAAATATTCAATCAACGATGAAATGCTTAAACCCTATTTCGAATTGGAGAATGTGAAGAAAGGTGTTTTTGGTTTAGCTACTAAATTGTACGGAATAAAATTTACTAAAAACCCCAATATTCCGGTTTACAATCCCGAAGTTGATGCTTACGATGTTACAGACGAAAAAGGAAAGTTCCTAGCTGTTTTGTATACCGATTTTCACCCTCGCGATGGAAAAAGAGCAGGAGCATGGATGAACGATTACAAACCTCAGTGGATGGAAGGAAAAACGGATAGTCGTCCGCAAATAACCATTGTAATGAACTTTACGAGACCTACAGCTTCCAAACCGGCTTTATTGACATTTGACGAAGTAACTACTTTCCTGCATGAGTTTGGACATTCGTTGCACGGAATGCTAACAAAATGCACATACAAATCGCTTTCAGGAACAAATGTTTATCGCGATTTTGTAGAACTTCCTTCACAACTCATGGAAAATTGGGCTTCAGAGAAAGAATTTCTTGATGGTTTTGCTGTTCATTATCAAACTGGAGAGAAAATACCTGCTGAATTGATTAAGAAGATAAAAGCATCCGAAAACTTTAATATCGCCTATTTCTGTTTGCGTCAGTTAAGCTTCGGATTTTTGGATATGAGCTGGCACACCTTGGAACAACCATTTGATGGAGATGTTCTGAAGTTTGAAGCAGAATCAATGGATTCAACTTTAGTATTGCCAAAAATTGCTGATACAGGTATTAGCACAAGCTTCAATCATATTTTCTCAGGAGGATATGCTGCCGGTTATTATAGCTACAAATGGGCAGAAGTGTTGGATGCCGATGCTTATTCGGTATTTGCAAAGAATGGAATTTTTGATAAAAAAACGGCCGATTCGTTCCGCAGAAATGTTTTGATGAGAGGTGGAACTGAGCACCCAATGGTATTGTATAAACGTTTCCGTGGGCAGGAACCAACAATTGATGCGTTGCTGAAACGAAACGGAATTCTTTAAATAAAAATATAAATCGGAGCATTGAACCACGTGGAGATAGAAACTTATTTTCACGTGGTTTTTAAGTAAAATGAACTGTATAATTATCTGTAACAGGCTTATGAAGAAACAATTACTATTTGCGTTACTAACTTCTGTGATATTCTGTGGCTGTAACTCGAAACCATCTTATCAAAGTTACGATGATTATCCTGTTTACGAAGGTTCTGATTTGGAATTAACGTATTCTCCTCAATCATCAAAATTCCGCATTTGGGCACCTACGGCTACAAGTGCAAAACTATTACTTTACGATAATGGAAATGAAGGCGGTGCTTATGAAGTGCTCGACATGGACAAATCGGAAAGCGGAACCTGGCAACTGACAGTTGACAAGAATCTAAAGGGGAAGTTTTACACTTTTCAGATAAAAGTGAACGATGTTTGGTTGGACGAAACACCGGGGATATGGGTTAAGGCTACTGGCGTAAACGGCAAGCGTGCTGCAATTATTGATTTTGCCGAAACAAATCCCGAAGGTTGGGAGAACGACAAACGTCCTGACTTGGATAAATTTACCGATATTTCTATCTACGAAGTTCACATGCGAGACTTTTCCGTCTCTCCTAATTCCGGAATTAAAAATAAAGGAAAGTTTCTGGCATTCACCGAGCACGGAACAAAAAACTCGGCAGGTGAAGCCACGGGTATCGACCATTTAAAAGAGTTGGGCATTACACACGTTCAGATTATGCCTTCGTTCGATTTTGTATCGATTGACGAAACAAAACTCAACGAAAATAAATATAACTGGGGATATACTCCGCTGAATTATAATGTTCCCGAAGGAAGTTATTCCACCGATCCTTTCAATCCGGTTACAAGAATTTTGGAATTTAAACAAATGGTTCAGTCATTACACAAAAGTGGAATTCGGGTGATAATGGACGTAGCTTATAATCATACATCTCAGGGGAAAAATTCTCATTTCGATTTGTTAGCTCCTGGGTATTTTTATCGTATGAATGCTGATAGCACATGGTCTGATGCTTCCGGTTTTGGAAACGAAACGGCATCCGAGCGAGCCATGATGCGCAAATTTATTATCGAATCTGTTGTTTATTGGGCTACTGAATATCATGTCGATGGTTTTTGCTTCAACTTGATGGGCATTCATGATATCGAAACAATGACAGAAATTCGTGCTGCTCTTGATAAAGTTGATCCGACGATATTTGTTTATGGAGAAGGTTGGACTGCTGCTCCGTCTCCATTAGCCGAAAGTAAAAGAGCAGTAAAGAAAAACGCAAAAGAATTTGAAAATGTGGCTGTGTTTTGTGACGATGTTCGAGATATACTAATTGGAAAAGATTCAGCCGGATTTGTTTTGGGAGTGGATAGTTTGGAGGAATGTGTGAGATTTGGGGTCGTTGGTGCTACTCAACATCCGCAAATTGATTATTCAAAATTGCTGTATTCGAAAGAACCCTATGTGAATAATCCGACACAAATCGTCAACTATGTTTCGTCTCATAATGACCTGTGCTTAGTGGATAAATTGAAGAATATGAAACTTGCGGATGCTACAGATGACGAACTTATTCGTTTTGATAAGCTGGCTCAGACTATTGTGTTTACTTCGCAGGGAATACCATTTATTTATGCCGGAGAAGAAATATTCAGGGATAAAAAAGGGCTAAATAACACTTCTCAAGTGCCAGATTCCATTAATCGGATCAACTGGGATTTAAAAACAAGCCAGAATGATATTTTCAAATATTATCAAAGTTTGATTGCGTTACGAAAACAGCATGCTGCTTTCCGCATTCCAACGCAGGATATGATTCAACAACATCTTAAGTTTTTGGATTTGATGACACCCAATGTTGTAGGATTTTTATTGACAGATCATGTAAACGGCGAAATTTGGAAAGATATTTTGGTGATTTATAATGGAAACAGAAAAGCTGTGAATGTGGAAATTCCTGAAGGAGAATGGAATTTGGTTTGTCATGATGGACAAATAAATTTGAATGTTATTTCTGCAATAAATACAACAACATTTACAGTTCCGGCTTCGTCAGCAAGTATTTTATATGTAAAATAAGTCGTAGAAAAAGCGTAATTTTACCTGAAAATTTAACCTTGGTATTATGAATAAACGTTTTCTTTTGATATTTTTCTCCTGTTTTTGGGCTTTTATGTCGGCTCAGGACATTCCTGAACATATTTCGTACACGCGGATTTACGATTTTATAGACGAACTGGCTAATGATGGAATTGTCGATCTGAATTCTGTTTTGAAGCCTTATTCAAGAATGTTGATAACTGAAAAATTGCTGAAGGCGAATGCTCAAAAAGAGAAACTGAATAAACGTCAGCAAAGTGAGTTGAAATTTTTCATGAACGAATTTGCGTTGGAACAGGATAAATTGCCAAACGCCTATGTTCATTTATGGAAAAATAAAACATCGAAGGCAGCTCTTGTGCAGCCGGCAATTAATTATCGTGATAGTTTGTTTCGGGCGAGAATTACACCGATATTGGGCATGCACATAACATCGAATTCGCATGGGAATATTGTGAAACGCTGGTATGGAGCCGAATTTCAATCGATGATTGGAAAGCATTTAAGCGTTTATGGAAGTTTACGCGATATTTCTGTTGAAGGCGCGTTGTTGGCCGATGTTCATTATTTAAATGATCTTCCGGGCTACGAGTATAAGGAATCTTCGGCAGGAGGTGATTTTAGCGACTCGCGCGGTGGTATCAAATATTCGTGGAACTGGGGTTCGCTTGGTCTTGTAAAAGACAATGTCGTTTGGGGCGATAATTATCATGGCTCGAACATTTTGTCGGGAAGAGCACCGTCGTTTCCAATGTTTAGCCTGCACCTGAAACCGGCTAAGTGGTTCGAAATGGATTATTTTCACGGTTGGTTGGTTTCAAATGTAGTTGATTCAACGAGATTTTATCTTGATAATATGGATGCGAAGCATTACCGAATGGCAAATAAATTTATTGCTGCCAATATGTTTACATTTACTCCGGTTCACAATTTGAACATTTCGGTAGGGAATTCGATTATTTATGCAGAAGCAAATGTTCAGGCGGCTTATTTTATTCCGATAGCCTTTTACAAATCGTTGGATCACACATTGACCAAAGGAATCACGGGACTCGAAAATCAAAATTCGCAGGTTTTTCTTAATGTAAGTTCAAGAAATATAAAGCATTTGCATTTATTTGCTTCGGTATTTGCCGACGAAATAGATTTCGATCGATTTTTACCTAGCAGCACTGAAAAGAATCCTATATCTTATAAGGTAGGAGGTAAGTTGAGCAATTTCCCTTTTGACAATTTGTCGATGAACGGTGAATTTACTCGTACGAATATTATTAATTACAAGCATTCTATTCCTGTTTTATCATGGGCTTCGAATGGATACAATTTAGGACACTATCTTGGTGATAATTCGCAGGAAATATATTTTTCGTTGAATTACAAGCCTATTCGCGGATTGGATTTGGCACTTTCGTACACAGATGCAAAACATGGTGGAGAATATGATTATAATCGGGCGAATATCAGAAAAATAATCAGTCAGCCTTCGCTGGGCGAAATTACCTGGAGTGGCCAGACTTTCGGATTTAAAGCCCAGTATGAGGTTATGAATAATGCTTATGCAATTGTGAATGTAGATTATAGCGATATAAAAGGCTATAATTTGACTTCAAATCCAATTGTTGGGGAAGTAAGAGAAGATGCTCAGGGCTATTTGAATTTGTTTACTCCGGCCTTTCTGCAAGGGAAAAATACAACTTTAACGATAGGATTCAGTTTTGGATTCTGATATTTTTAGCGAATAAGTAAACTGCAATTTTTGATTATGGACAGGCCTTTGATAGTCGGAATTACTGGTGGGATAGGAGGTGGAAAATCTACTTTAGCCGAAAAGTTACGAATGGCAGGATATAATGTCTTCGATTCGGATATGGAAGCACGTAAGCTTCAGAATGAAGATCCTGATATTCGAAGAGAGATGATAGTGTTGTTTGGAGCAGATGTTTACAATGAAAATGGATTGGATCGTAAAAAGGTGGCTGGAATTGTATTTCAGAATAAAGATCTTTTACAAAAATTGAACGAACTTATTCATCCTGCTTTGAGGAAGGAGTTTTTGCGTTGGATAGAAAGCCATCAATCAAATAAATTGTTGTTTGTTGAATCGGCTATTTTATTCGAAAGAGGGATGTATTTGCTGGCTGATAAAGTAATTTTGATGACAGCGCAAGAAAATGTAAGAATAGCGAGGGTAATGAAGCGTGATAAAGTGACGTTAGAACAGGTTAAGGCTCGCATGTCGAATCAGCTCCCGGAAGAAGAAAAGATTGCAAAATCGGACTACGTGATATATTCGGACGACCATTTGCCGCTTGACGAGAAAATGAAGAAAATTTTGACCGAACTTTTGAGTTTAATTTGACATTTTTTGTCTTTTTCTTCAAAGAAAACTTTGTGTTGTTCTGCCAATATGCCACCGTTAACTGCCAAAATGTGAAATATGCATGTTTGGCAAAATAATTGATAAAAATGTCGGCGTGAACTTTTTGATCTGTGTATCAATTTTTAGATTGAATCGTTAATTTGATGTTTAATATTTATAATTTAAAACTCTTTTCGTGTCACTTGTACGTGAGCTGAAAGGGTTATTTTGCATTATATGAAAAAACAAAAACAAGCTGAAGATATTCAGGAACAAGTTGAAAATGTAGAGAATGTTGACGCTACTAAGTCGACAGAGACAACAGAAGAAGCAGCCGAGCAAATAGTTGACGAGCTGGAAACAGTCGTACAAAAGTGTGCCGAACTGAATGATAAAAATCTTCGTTTAATGGCAGAATTCGATAATTATCGTAAACGAACTCTGAAAGAACGGATGGAATTGTTGAAAACAGCCGGTGAAAAGGTTTTGGTAGACATGTTACCTTTGGTCGACGATTTCGAAAGAGGATTAAAGGCTATGGAAACATCGGAAGATGTGCAAGCTGTAAAGGATGGTGTTGAACTGATATATTCTAAAT
>JBBIID010000026.1:0-1596 GCA_037446675.1 Paludibacter sp. | reverse complement strand
TGAAACCAATCCCGACCGAAAACGAAGCATTTGATACTGAGTTCCATGAAGCAATTACAACCTTCCCTGCACCAACTGAAGATCAGAAGGGTAAAATTATCGACTGTGTTTCAAAAGGTTATACGTTGAATGATAAGGTTATTCGTTTTTCAAAAGTAGTGGTAGGAGAATAGTTGATTAGTTGATGTGATGATTAACTGATGTGTTGATAAGTTGATATGATGATTAGCTAATACTCATTAATTTTACTTTAATTATTTTATTATCATATCACCACATTATCAAATTACCAAATTATCACATTATAAAATCACCCCATCATATTACCACATTATTTTATTATCACATTTAATAATATGTCCAAGAGAGATTATTACGAAATATTAGAAGTTTCGAAAACGGCGACGGCAGAAGAAATCAAGAAAGCTTACCGTAAAAAAGCAATTCAGTATCATCCGGATAAAAATCCTGGAGATAAAGAATCTGAAGAAAAATTTAAAGAAGCAGCTGAAGCTTACGAAGTATTGAGCGATTCTCAGAAGCGCCAACGCTACGATCAGTTTGGTCACGCTGGAGTCGGAAGTGCTGCGAGCGGTGGTGGATTTGGTGGTGGTAGCATGAATATGGAAGATATTTTCTCTCATTTCGGCGATATTTTTGGTGGGCATTTTGGTGGATTTGGTGGCTTTGGTGGAAGTCAACGAAGCAGCCAACGAGTACGTCGTGGCTCCGATTTACGTGTAAAAGTAAAACTTACGTTAACCGAAATAGCTACAGGAGTTGAGAAGAAAATAAAAGTTAAGAAATATGTAGCCTGTTCGCACTGTAACGGAACAGGAGCAGAGCACGGATCAGCTTCAACAACATGTACCACTTGTAACGGACAAGGACGTGTTACACGCGTGCAGCAAACCATTTTAGGACAGATGCAGACGGCTGTGGAGTGTCCAACCTGTAACGGAGAGGGAAAAATTATTAAGGATAAATGTTCTCATTGTAGTGGCGAAGGAATTGTTCGTGAAGATGAAGTGATCACCATCAACATTCCTGCAGGTGTTATGGAAGGTATGCAACTTTCTATGAGCGGAAAAGGAAATGCTGCACGTAGGGGAGGAGTGAACGGCGATTTGCTTGTTCTGGTTGAAGAAGAACAACATCCTGAGTTGATTAGAGATGAAAATGATTTGATATATAATCTCTTGCTAACGGTTCCAATGGCAGTACTTGGAGGATCGGTGGAAGTTCCTACTGTTGACGGTAAAGTGAAAGTAACTATTGCTCCGGGCACACAACCAGGGAAAGTTCTGCGTTTAAGAGGAAAAGGTTTACCGAGTGTAAATCGATATGGTACAGGTGATTTGCTGGTGAATATAGGGGTTTATATTCCTGAAAATCTGAATAAAGATGAGAAAGCAACTATAGAAAAACTTTCAAAGTCAGATAATGTAAAACCTAATTCCACTGCCTCAAAAAACTTCTTTTCTCATTTTAGAAACATGTTTGAGTGAAAATATGGCTTTCAAATAAAAAGAAATCCCGACTGAATTAATCAGTCGGGATTTTTTTTATTTTGATTTATGTCTCGTCCTGAAATAG
>JBBIID010000025.1:7135-13883 GCA_037446675.1 Paludibacter sp. | reverse complement strand
ATAGAACGATACCAATTCGTTCTCCAGCCTACATCGGGATTGTTAGGGCTGTATTTTGTACTATCCCAAAGCCCTTGTGGATTATCCAGAATGGAGAAAAAACCTGTGTCGTAATTATGTGCAAAATTTCTTGGAACCGGAACATAATCATAATCAGAAAGCGTTGATGGATCTGGATTTACAGGTGGTGGATCGAAATTTCCAAATGAAATAAGATTCAGCGCATCAATTTGCCTCACTGTGTAAGTTGTATTGGCAAGTGGCGTTACTTTCGGACTTAAATCCGTAATCCGCACACCTTTCTCATCGAGTCGTGTAAGGGTATTTCCTGTCTGATCTTTCCATTCCACCACTGTTCCACCAGGATTTAAAGGAACCAACTCTACCGTATTGCCTTTACAAACAGTCATTACTGTTTGTGCCTGAACATTAAAGTACGCACAAGAATAAAATGAAAATAGCAGGAACAACCCTACTTTTGTTGCTTTATTACACATATTATCGTTTTGAAATTTGTAATTCTTCATTGTTATTTGATATAAGTTTTCATAAGAAGTTACCTGTAAAAACCTATTAATAGGGATTTTGCGCAAGAAATTATTTTAGCATTAAATCTATTTCTTTTTCTGCCACTATCCGGCGCATATTTAAAAGTGCATACCGCATTCTGCCTAAAGCCGTATTGACACTAACATTATCTTTTTCGGCTATTTCATTAAAATTCAGTCCTTCGAAAAATCGCATTCGTACAACCGAGCGTTGAGGAATCGGCAAAAAATCGACTAATTTCATTGTATCCAAAAATACCTGTTCATTAAACATTATATCTTCAATGCACTTTTCGGAACGAACATGATAGTCTATTAAATCGAACTCACCGGCATTGGCCGAAACAACATTTATTTTCTTTTTATTCCAGAAATAATCAACTATTAAATTGTGGGCTATCCGCTTGAGCCAAGGCAAAAATTTGCCCGATTCCTCGTATTTTTCTTGTTGAATTGTTTGAATGGCTTTTAGAATTGTATCCTGAAAAAAATCTTCAGTAAGGTCTCTGTTACGGATATACGAAAAAATGTAGCTGTATACATCGGATTTATATCGGGATAATAAAATTTCAAATGCTTTAATATTACCTAGCTTATATAATTTTATCAGTCTTTCATCGCTAAACTTACTTAACTCCATAATTATTAGTAAATGTGATTGTCGTTTTAGTATTTCAAATTAGATATATAAGTATTAATACCAGCAGTTATGACAAACTGGTTTCCTCATTAGGTTGTATGAGATTTTAATCTCATTGGTTCCAAAAGAGCCGAAACTAAGGCTCCCAAAATGATAGTCGTAACTATAAGAAACATGAATTGATTCACTCAGATTTAACCCCAGAATCATTCCCAATTCACTTTGCGTTCTGTAAAACAATCCGATATCGAAAAGGTCAGGCTTGTAGGTCAACCCATTATCCATTTTAAACTTAAAATAACTGGTTACATTAAACTCCAGTTGATAAATATCCGAATACTGAATTCCACAAATTCCGCCACCAAAATTGACAATGCTATTCGTGTTCTGATAATACCTTGCATACAGGTAGTTCGTGTTTGTTTGGAAAGTGCTTTGCGGTAAAACAAGAGAAATCAGGTTCTGACTGGCCACACCAATTCTGAAAAAATCGTTAGCGACTTCGGCTCCCATATCAGCATTGAAACCAGTTCTTGGTTGCAAACCGACATAAGCTTCTCCATCAGTTCCATCCGCCACATTCAGTTTGGAAAAATCATACATAAGAGATTGATAATTGGCAGCTAATCCTAAATGAAGTTGCCAATCGTACTTAAACATAATAGCATAACCATACGAGAGATTAATATTGCTCAACGATGTGTAACCAACTTTATCCTGAATAAGAGATAAGCCCAACTGTGTTCGATAATTTTCAAGATACGTAGTTCCCGATGCAAAAAAAGTTGTCGGAGCACCTTGTATTCCAGCCCATTGTTTGCGTGCCGCCATACTGAAAACCGCAGCATATTTATCATATATCGATGCCGGATTTATAGAATGTAAATCCCCCCAATAGTTATTCAGACGAATATTCGACTGAGCAGCCATTGAAAAAGCCAATACAATAAATATGATTAAACTATATACTTTTTTCATTCTATTTTCGCTATCTGACAACGGTTATATATCCTTCTTTGGTTTTGGACTCGTTTTTCAAGTATAACACAAAGAAGTAGGTATCCTGAGCAACGGGCGTTCCGTTACGAGTTCCATCCCAACCATTATCTCCATCAAACAAAAGAATCCCGTTTCGATTATATATTTTGATCTTCCAACCGGGCATGAACACATCGTTTTTACCATCGTTGTTTGGTGTGATAGTGTTCGGAAAATCAATTATCTTAATTGCAGTAACTACCGTACTGTCGCAACCATTTATCGATGTCAGCACATCTGTATATTCTCCTTCCTGATTGTAAGAGTTTCCGTTGATTGAGTATGTTTCGCCCTGAAATAAATTCACCGCTTGATTCACTAAAATACCGTTGGTTACAGTGAGCGATATTGTCATAATACTATCTCCACCTACAGAATTCGGTATTATTGCTGTTATAATTCCGGAAGTAGAATAAACATTTCCATCCGGAGCAATGTATGTATCGCAACTTGTAGCTGGCACTGATGAGGTCGTATTTATTTTCAGATTAATCGTAATTATGCTATCGCAACCTGCAGGATTGTTTTTTATTACCGTTTTCATTCCTGAAGTTGTATAAACCTGTCCGTCGGATGCCGTATATGAATCAAAAGCAGTCACATCAACAGTATCTCTCGGACTCTGATTGATAGTAAGATTAGTCACAATTGTACTATCGCAACCTGCAACATTTTGAATTACTCTTGTCAAAGTTTGAGAACTGGTATAAGTTGTTCCATCGACATCGGTATACGAATTGCAGGCTGAGATATTCTGAGTAAATGTTGTACTGTGTTTGATAATCAGATTTAATTGATAGATGCTGTCATTACCGGCAATGTCTTTACCTGTAATGGTTTTCAATCCTGATGTGGTGTAAGTTTTTCCATCCTCGGTTGTATACGAATCGCAAGCAACTTCGGAAGTTGCTTCCTTTACAATAACATCAATTTTTGCCAGCGAACTTTCACAACTTCCGTTACTCTGGCTCACATAATAAGTTGTAGTTCCCGGAGTATCTGTTACCGGAATCGGAGCTGTTTTACTGCCCTGACTATCCAACGAGGTATACCAAATCAAATTTTTATTTGTGGATAACGGTGTTGCAATATCACCCTGATAATAGGTAATCGGAGAATTCAGAAGAGGTGTAGGTGGAACTTTCGAAATTGTTATGGAACTTTTGTTGTTTTCAAAATGGGTTTCACCAATGGATGATTGAGTAGAAACATAGGCAGTGTTTTCCCAAAGCAATCCTCCTGTTGGAGGTTTGACGGTTATAACAATTGGCTCGAAAGAAGAACCCGCTGCTAAATATGCACTTCTAGTGAATTTGTATATATTCCCGATATGGGATGCCGTCCAACCAACGCCGGAAGTACTTGTAACCGTAAAACCAGCAGGCAATGTATCAGTTACGACAATAGGCACCAAAGTCGTTTTATTTATATCAACGATGGAATTATTTGAAACAATTATTGTGTAGTTATTCCCATTTGTAGGATCCGCACAAAATTTATCTACTGTATTTTGTATTTTCAAATCGGGAGTTGAAATGGCAATAGTGGACACAGCCGAAGAAATATTGTCTTCCAAATCTTCATCGAAAAGTCCTGTTTGAGAAGCATCGATATAAGCTGTGTTTAACAAGGTTTTTCCCTCTATTGAAATATCATTCTTAACTGTTCCAACTATCGTAAAGGTGGAAGAGCTTAACGGCTGCATGGTTAAACTAGTGCTAAATGGATTGGTTAATCCGGTAGTTACAGGAACACCGTTAGGATATCCCGCAGCTGTATTACCCGTGTTCCCATTGTCGCTAAATGTTATGCTGTTTATTGTGAATTCAGTACTTGGAAGAATACCATCCAATTTTAGCGAGTCGGTGAATAATAAATTATTTGCAACCGCAGAACCTGAATTTAGAATGTTTACAGTATATGTAACTTTGTCTCCTACTTTCGGGGTTGATTTGTCAACATTTTTAAAAACACTAAACCCAACAGGAGTTTTCACCACCAAATTTCTTATTTCATGATAGTTTACACTACCTCCTGTAGCTCCAACAAATCCCAGTTTTAAGTTTGCTGGTGGTATTTCTTTAATATCATTTTCATTCGTACTATAAGTTAGTAAGTTAACGTCATTTCCATTCGGCGAAGTCCTCCAGTTTACAGTTATTAAATACTTTGGTTTAGACACCGAACCAATAGGAAAAATTCTGATTTTCACTCTCCTGTAAAACAATTCATCTGTTGGTCGGGAAGGAATTATGTTTGGATAACAAATTGAATTTACAGTTGAGTTAATATCCGGTTGAATCTGAGTATGTGTCAAATATGGATTTGAGATTCCTGTGGCTGTAGTAGCCCCCCTAAGAGTAATAGAATTACAGTTTCTACCCGGATCAGCAGCTTGTAAATTTGAGAAGTTACCAAATTCGTCAAAACCAATACCAATATAACCACCGCCCAATCCATTATTACTACCTCTTGAAGCCGCATAGCCCATTGATCCTCCATCTGGACCAATAGTGAATGGAACAAGAGCATCATAAAGAAATACTACAAAACCATCACCTCCGGGTTCGCCAACAATTCGATCTAATTCTCTCCATGATTTGTATTCGAAATCAATTAAAAGTCCCAAAGTGGAAGGGAGTTCTTTATTTATGTAAATAGCTCCTTTCTGCCTCTCTTCGGTTGGTGTAAGTCTTAGCCAGCCTTTTCCAATAGGATCGGTACCATCCATGGCTGTAAATGAAGATCCATTCCCAGCGAGTATTATATTTTGATCAATTTCATCACCCATAAACGTCTCATTAATATCGATTTGCGAATTTGCTTTTTGTACAAATCCGAAAATGCTTATGAAGACGATGAAAGGGACAATTAAACGCAAAGGTGTATTCATAATGTTAAGTGAGATTTAAGGGCAATTCGAATGAGATTTTACAAGTACCTTGTATTAAAATTATTCGTAGACCGTACGTTCTGGTTCATTTTCAGATTATAACCAACAAACATTTCGATGCTTCCTTTTGATGAACCGGATAGTTTTCCTGCGGTTATATCATACGAAAGCCCAACGATAAAATCTTTTAAATTTACTCCGGCAAGCAACGCCACCGCATCCTGATATCGGTACGAAATTCCACCCCAAACGAAATTATTATATTCCACTCTCGCATTTAAATCGATCTGCGCATTTATAAAATTCGATTTAAATAATACAGAAGGTATCAAGTAAAGTGGTTCGCGGGAATCAATTAATGTGAACTGGTAACTTGAACTTAAATAAAGATTCCTTTTCTGAGCATAAAGAACATTGCCTATTTCCATTTTCGACTCCAAAAGGTTTGTAGCCGAAATTCCAATGTCAAAAGTGGAGCCGTACTGATAATAAAGTCCGAAATCCAAATCAGGCGACATTGCACTTTCCTGTTGGCTAACGCTTAACAGCGGATCGCCCGGTTGCTCCACCACCAGCTGGCCAAAATCTATCGTTTTGTTTAACAATGATACTCCTAGCCCAACTCCCATTCGTGCTTTCTCATTGTTCATAAGAAATTTATAGGCATAATTTAGTTTTAAACCAAAGTTTTTTTCAAAACCTAATTTGTCGTAAATTACGTTTATACCTACTCCACTATTTATTGAATACAGTGGCGCATGAGTATTGAATACCACTGAAAATGGTGCGACATTATTGTCGGCAGCATCGGTAAATCCCAACCACTGCTGGCGGCAAAAAACATTTGTTGATAATGCATTTTTCGATCCTACAAATGCAGGATTGTAAACCGACCCGTCTAAAATATACTGTGTTAACTGAGTCTGACTGAATGCCTGAAAAACCAAGAATAAACTTAAGGCTACTAGAAATGATTTTTTCATACTTATTTGAAATTTTTGCTAATTACAGAGAACTCCGTTCTTCGATTCAGAAGATAGGCAGCTTCCCTCATTTTCAAATCTTTAATTGACAATATATATTCTTCGGTAAGCACCGTACCTGCCGGGAAGGTGAAGCCATCCTTTGTGATTGCAGTTGATAGAGTTCGCGGCTTGCGTTCGCCATAACCTTTAGGTACCAGCCTTTCTCTTTGTATTCCTTCTTCAGTAAGGAAATTCACGACAGTTTCCGCCCGTTTTTGAGAAAGATCGTCATTGTATTCTTCCGAAGCTCTTGAATCCGTATGCGATGAAAGTTCTATAACAAGTTTAGGATTGTCTCTCAGAATATCCACCAAGACCATTAGGGAATCCTGATATTGAGTTTGTAAGTCCCATTTGCCTACTTCGAAATAAATATCAGGCAGTACAATCGGTTTATCAGGAATGCGGGTGAGAGAAATATTAACCTGATAGGTTGTGTCATTCAAAGGACTTCCAACAAGGATTTGTTCCGTTTTAGTAAAATAATCGTCTTTTGCAAAGAACAGCGTATATAGTGTTTGCGATTTTACCTTTCCGGCAGCAATTGAGAAGTTTCCGCTTGCATCGGTTGTCAAATCTAAAGTATCTTTCGAACCATCGGTGT
>JBBIID010000025.1:3551-7106 GCA_037446675.1 Paludibacter sp. | reverse complement strand
TTGGTTAGTTCTTCACTCACCGAACCTCTCAGCGATATTTTCGTTTCAACGTATTCAAAAGAATATATATCGTCGCCACCTCTACCACCCGCACGGCGCGAATTGAAGAATCCTCTTTCAGCGTTTGGCTCGAAATTCATTGCAAAATCATCATCCGGCGAATTTACCGGCCGTGGCAAATGCTTCAGATTGATTAATTCGCCTTTTTTATTTATCTCAATGCTGTAAATATCTAAACCGCCAAATCCTGTCATTCCATTCGAAGCAAAATAAAGAGTCGAATCATTCTGAAACGATGGGAATAACTCATCGCCAACAGTATTCACTTTAGAACCAAGATTAACCGGATTTCCGAACGGTTCCTGTTCCGAACTGCGGGTAACTTTCCAAAGATCCTTTCCGCCAAAACCTCCGGATCTATTAGACGAAAATATCATTTCCAAACCATCGGAACTTATTGCCGGATGCCCCACATTAGCCGTTTCGTCGGAAAAAGCAACAACAGGTATTGACCAACCACTCCCTGATTTCTCTGACTGAAGTATCTGGCAATACATTTTGTCTTTACTCATTTTTTCGCAACGGCTAAAGAAAATTGTTTTATAATTCCTGTCAAATACAGCTGTACCTTCATTCGAAGCTGTGTTTATTATATTTTTATCGTCCAAAAGTTTAATGTCGCTCCAATATCCTTTTTTTGTCATTGTTGCCATAAACAAATCGGAGAAATAACCATTTGTCCAGTTATCGCTTCCTTTACCAACAGTTCCTTTACGATTGGATGAAAAAACGATTGTAGAAAATCCGCTATCACCATAAATCGCCGAAAAATCGTCGAATGGAGTATTTAGTTCTCTTAAATTCTTCACAGTCCATTTCCGATTACTGGAATTACTACTCATTCCAAGTTCCGAAGTTGCTTTCCCCGATTGAGCAAGCTTATTTTCAGGATCAATTCTCAAATATTGATCAAACATTGGAAGCGCTTCGGGGTAACTGCCAAGCATATTAAGAACCATGGCATAATAAAGCAATACTTCCGGTTTATCATTTGAATATTTGTTCCGTAGCAATCTCTGATAATAAGGTCTTGCCTTTTTCGGGTTATTTACCAACCGATAGCAATCTGCGATTTTATACGTGATTTCATTTCGCGTATTTTTATCTATATCCGAATTGTCGAGTGCTTTTGTGTAATACTCAATAGCAGGTATATATTGCTTTTTGTCATAGGACTTATTACCCATGTTTATTGAGCTTAGTTGCCCATAACTATTTAGTAAACAGCACGAAAATATTATAATTAAAAAAGTCTTTAAACCTGGAAATTTCATGATTCTTATTCTTTTATAAATTTCACAAATCGGATTTGTTGATAGTTTGCAAGTTATTAACGGGCAGCAAAAAGCGCTTTAAAAAAATCAGTAAAATGTTTTTATATAGCGTTTTATATAATAAGTCTCGATAATAGTAAATTCGGCACGTATACTTACGAAAAAAACATTACCCGAAAGCAATGTCACTGAAACCAAGGAAATGAGATTTTTCATAAGTGATTTAATCGAGAGTTGAAAAAACATAAAAAAGATACCTGCGGAGAAAATTTTCTCCGCAGATGTAGATCAATTTATAATTTTATAAATTTTTGTGTAGTGAACTGTCCATTTGCCAACTTCACATTTACAAAATAATTGCCAGCCGTAACTTCACTCAAATTGATAGATGCTTCGAGAGCATTCACTTTCAAATTTCGTATCGCTTGTCCCAATAAATTACAAATAACAATTTCATCAATTTGCGACTTGGCACTTATTCTCATTTTATCTGAAACCTGATTTGGATAACAAACTACATTGCCTTTATCTGAAACCTGATCGACAGAAGAAGTTCCATCGTTAGAGAAGTACATATTGTCCAAATAGAATGAACTTGTTCCTGTAGGTGTAGCCGTAAAAATGTATTGAGCAATGTGAGCCCTGGTTACAAGAGTTGTAAAATCGCTTAATGGAATATGGTAAGTATTCCAACCTGTCAAACTTGGAGTAAATGTCAGTTCAGCTTCTTTATCGTCTACCTGTCCTACTCCATTGTAAACTCCGTTAGCACCAAAGTCAACCAGTTTAATTTTCAGAGATGTGATATTATCGGTAAGTATATCTACATTAAAATATAACATACCTGAAGCATCAATCAGATTTTCTCCAGTAGTTTCGATGCCGACAAAATTCACTCCATCATATTTTTTTGTATCGTCACCTGCTATTTGCATATCGGTTAACGGTCCGGCAACAGACCAGGTTGTTTTCCATGCAGTAACAGGCACGTTTGTATAGGCATTGCTAAATAATGAAATAACATTTGCAGCCTCTGCGGTTGGAGTTGGTGCAGCTTCCATCGAAGAGGTAGTAGCTGTTATTGTCTGTGGATTATTCGCAGCTTCATTTCCCGCAGCATCTTTCGCTACGATACTAAATGTGTATTCAGTTCCGGGCTCCAGATTACCAATTACAATTGATTTCTGAGTTCCTGAGGTTCCGGATTTTGTTACGATTGTAGGTTCTGAACCATAAGAAATGGTATAAATAACCGAACCAGAGTTATCCGTTGCATTAAGTAATAATTCAACCGAACTGGCCGATACAGCACCCTTTTCGGCTGTAAAATCGGTTGGAATTTCGTTATCTTCTTCGTTAGATGTACATGTGCTGCCAACGGTATATGAAAGCGTTGATGTTTCCAACAAACCTCCGGCTGCCCACGCAAATTTACAGGCCATTTTAAATGTGGAACCAACGGCTTGATCAGTAAAAGTTTTAGTGAATTTTTGTCCACTAGCATTTGTCATTCCTACTTCTGCAAAATTAGGATTGTAAGTGTGAGCATAAGCAACCAAACCAGTTCTTGGTGTTACCATCTCAAATGTAACTGTAACATCAGTGCCTGTAGTTTCAAATTTGTAGGTAAATTCGCTACCACTTTCGGTTAATGTCCCTTCACATTCGGTGTTCTGAGCGTTAGATACGTTTACTAAAGCAAAAATCAGAGCAATTAAAAAAAATAATTTAGTAGTTTTTTTCATATTAGTATTATTTAAAATTAAACAAAATCGCTGATTTTTAATTTTTTACAATCATTTTTAAACGATAAAATTCATCCATAAACAAATGAGTTATACGAATGAAAAACGGCAAGATATCGCTATAAATATTGTTTATACATTTCCGTCATAAATCATAGACATTCATACAAAAAACATCTACAAATGGTATATCCTTAATACACCATTTGTAGATGAAAGACTTATTTCTTAATCACTTTCTTGACTACAATCCGGTTATCAACCGCCACCTGAACAAGATATAAACCATTAACCAGATCACTCATATTTATTTCCAATCTATTATCAACACTACGGATCTGCTTGCCATAAATATCATAAACAGTTATGTTTTTAATGGTTGCAGATGTTGCGGAACTTACGTGTAAAATATCACCAACAGGCGTAGGATATAATGTCACATTTGTATCGTCAGTCAAACTGCTCACTTCTGTCAC
>JBBIID010000025.1:0-3541 GCA_037446675.1 Paludibacter sp. | reverse complement strand
TCGTTGGCGCAAGAACCTACATTGAAGCTCTGTTTACATGTCACCGTGCTTGTTTCTCCTCCGGTTGACATATTATAGGTGAAATAGAAATAAACTTTTTGACCTGAAGTGTAAGTTGGGAATTTGTACGGTGTATTTGGAGAAATCACATATCCCGGGTAATTTCCGGTTTCGGATGTGCTGTAATACAAGATACAAACGCTACTACCCACACCGGTTTTAGAAGGAATAAACGTAATAGTACTATTGTCGCCTGCACTCGAAATTACTTTTGCCACATAATCGCCCGTACAAACTTCGATATTACAAACGCCCTGTTTTACAGTTACAGTAACATTGTCAACCGAATATGCACCTTCATTATCCGTCACTTTCAAAGTTATATTATGAACTCCAATCGAAAGATCTGTTGTTACAGTTGCACCCGACGCAATTTTTACATCATTTTCGAACCATTCGTAGCTAATGACAGATCCATCGGTATCATAACTTCGTGAACCATTAAGTACGTACTGACCATTTCCACCAATACTATTCACCACTAAAACTGTAGTGTCCGATCCGGCATTGGCAACAGGAATAATATTATCCGGACTGGCAACAACCACTTTCACCTCATCGAAGTCAGTAACTCCGGCATCGTTTGTAACAGTGAGTTTTACAGTATGAGTTCCCTTGCCAAAACTATGATTCGCAGTTTGAGAAGTCGCAATAGTCTGATTATTTTCAGTCCATACATAATTTACAATACTTCCGTACGAAGCTGAACTTTGCGAGCCATCGAGCGAAACAGTTTCTGAACCATCTCTATTTGTATCAACAACCATAATATCCGAGCCGGCATTGGCCGTTGGTTTTTGTGTAACCTTAACCGATATGGTAGTCGATGCGGTTTCACCATCGTTGTCAGTCACTTCGAGTTTTACGGTATGATTACCTAAATTCATTGTGGCTGTTGCATTCTTTCCTGTCGCAATCTCAGTTCCGTTTTCCGACCAAACATAGCTTACAACCGATCCATCAGTATCAGCACTAGCCGAACCATTAAACGAAACTTGCTCTGAGCCATTTTTATCAGTATCGATAACGACAATATCTGAACCTGCATTGGCAGTTGGTGCAACATTATTCACATTAATCACAGTTACCAAGAGTTCATCTGTCGAAGAAATTCCATCATCGTCGGTTACTTCCAAAACAATTCGATGCTTTCCGGTAGGTAACGAAACAGATGTCGTTTTTCCAGAAGCTATTAAAACTCCATTTTCAATCCATTTGTAACTTACAATGCTTCCATCGGTATCAGTACTTGCCGAGCCATCCAAACTAACCGTAACCTGAGCAGTCGAACTATTTACATTAAACGATTTATCTGCTCCTGCATTAGCCACCGGCGCATGATTGTCCGGGTCAATCACATTCACTACAACTTCATCGGAACCTGATAAATTATCGGAATTACTTACAGTTAAAACAATGGTGTGTTTTCCGGTATGCAAAGTAACAGTCGGATTAACGCCTGTTGCGATCTCGGTTTCGTTTTCAGTCCACGAATAAGTAAGTGGCGCATCGTTAGGATCAGTACTTTTAGAACCATCCAACTGAACAGTTACTAAATCATCATTATTATTGTCATTTACGGTTATATCAGAACCTGCATCTGCTACCGGAGACGAACCTCCAGTGGTAACGATCACATTCACCTGATCGGTTGCTTCATTTCCATTACCATCAGTAATTTTTAGCGTAATTACATGTGTACCTCGTGATAAGGTAACAGTTGGATTAGAACCTGTTGCAATCTGAACATTATTATCTGTCCACACATAACTAGCAATAGTTCCACCCATATTGCTACTTGCCGAACCATCCAAAAATACTTTTTCTGATCCGTTTTTATCTTTATCCAATGCCACAATATCGGCACCTGCATTTGCAACCAAATTATTACCGTTAGTTGTCACTTCTCCTTTTCCATTCCATTTCATTACTCTCACGTAATCCACCAACATTTTTGAAGGCATAGGAGCAGTAACTTGTGCAGGAGTAGCAACATCGGTGAAGTTTCCACCAACAGCGAGATTCATTATCAGGAAAAATGGCAATTTAAATGCTCCTTCGTTCGCACCAATCGGGAACGGATTTGTGTATAAATCGATCTCTTTTCCATTATCTTCAACTGTAAATCTGATTTTCTTATCGTCCCAATACATGCGGTAGATAACAAAACGATTGTTTAATCCACTGGCAGCCACATAAGGCTGATCGTAATAAACATCATAAGCTATGCTGGCCGCACAAGAAGTGTTAGTTCCTGAGCAGGCTTCAGACGAATACCAAATCAAATTGGAACCCACAAAGTTGTTTACCGGCGCACTTCCAAATCCTTGTCTGGTTCGCTCAGTGGCTGAGTGTCCCATTTCCATTACATCAATTTCACCACATTTAGGCCAACCTTGAGTTGCTTGATTTGCACCCAACAACCATAATGCAGGCCACAAACCAACATTTAAATCGGGAACTTTTACACGGAATTCAACTAATCCGTAACGAACGGCCAGTTTATCCTGCGTTGTCAATTTTCCGGACGTGAACTGGCGAGTTCCAACAGTTTCTTTTTTAGCCTGAATAACCAAAGCGTTATTCCCTGGTTCGCCATTAATCGATTCGATAGAGAGATTATTTGGGTTATAAGATTCTAATTCCTGATTTCCAAAACCGCAGCCTGCTGCTTCACCACAACCATCACCGGTTACAGGAGCCCAAACCTGTGTGTTGAGTGAATTGAAATTATCTTCCCAAATTATTTCACGAATTTCTACATGCACTTCATCAGTCGATGTTTTACCTGCATTATCCGAAGTAGTTAAGGTAATATAATGATCCCCATTTGCTAATTGAATAGTTGGATTCGCTCCTGTTGCCAGTTGAACTCCACTTTCGGACCAAACATAATTGCTGATATTTCCATAACTTCCCGATCCATCCAAGGTTACCGACTCACTGCCATCTCTGTTGAGGTCTGTTTTAACCTGATCGGAACCGGCGTTGGCCATCATTGAGCCTCCACCAAATGAAACTTCTCCCTTTCCGTTGAATTTACATACTTTGACATAATCCACGTACATTTTTGAAGGCATAGGAGCTGTTACCTGGGAAGCAACGGCTGCATCGGTAAAGTTTCCTCCCACCGCTAAATCAAGTAAGAAAAAGAACGGTTGACGGAAAGCAGCTTCTTTATCACTGATCGGAAATTTATCAGCATACAAATCTCTTTCCGTTCCATTGTCAACCACAGTAAACCGAATACTTGCATCGTCCCAATACATGCGGTAGACAACAAAACGATTATTAAGAGGAGTGCTTGAAACATAGGGTTTATTGTAATTTACATCGTAAGCTATACTTGCGGCACAATTTGGATTATCAGAGGTACATGCATCTCCTGTGTACCAAATAAGATTTGATCCAACAAAATTATTGGGTGCTACTCCTGACTTCCCTAAACGGGCTTTTTCAGATGCTTTGTGCCCCATTTCCA
>JBBIID010000024.1:3188-13943 GCA_037446675.1 Paludibacter sp. | reverse complement strand
ACTTTTTACAGCGTTCCAGTGACTGTATTCAAAAGAAAAATCGGAAATAATCAGTGCTGTTACCTGAATTTTTTCCGATTCATAAAAAGTAGAAAGTCCGTTTTGGATAGTGTCGTTCGGAACACCGTAATTACCAACCAACGGGAAAGTTATCGCCAACAACTGCCCCGCATAAGACGGGTCTGTCAAGCTTTCGGGATATCCGACCATTGCCGTATTAAAAACTACTTCGCCGGCCACCGCTTTTTCATAACCAAAGGATTTACCTTCGAAAACGGTACCGTCTTCCAAAACTAAATGAAAGGGCTTGTACTTCTGCATAAAAATATTATAGGTTTTCTAATTTCTCCAACGACTCACGACGCCTCATTTCTCAAACGTCCAAATTTTTGCAAAAGTACTGCTTTTTATTGTTTCGTGCAACCCATTATTTCCGTTTTGCAATATAATTTAACCCTATTTATCGAAATTGATTTCAAAATGCCAACTTAAATTGAAAAACAGAATAATTATTACCAAAACATACTATTTGTTATTTTGAGAAATACTTTTAATCAACGCTTAAATTCTTTTTCATATAATTTAATCCAGCTTTCCGGAGTCATTCTTTTTGCCAAAAGAGCAATTAAATCGTAAGGAATTTGCTCCGGTTTCTTAAAGCGCATGCAACTTTTGCCCATATCCAGCTTCGCAGTGCAATAGTTCGGATACTCTGAAACAAACCAACTCATCAACTCAGGATCGGCATAAATACCCATGTGATATAATGCTATAAAATTTTTCTGCGAAGCAATATTTATAAAAGGCAACGGCAACTTTGTATCGCAATGATAGCCCGGCGGATATAACGAATGAGGCACTACATAACCAATCATTCCGTAAATTATCATCTCCTCAAAGCCATTTGGCAAATTTTCGAGCAAAACAGTTCTCAATTTACCAATGATTTCTTTTCTATCATCCGGCAATTTTTCAATGTATTCTTGTGGAGTTTCAGCCAATATTTGCATTCGCAGTTTTATATCAAAAGGTTATTTATAAAAATTACAGCTAAAAGTTTAAAAAGCCAAGCTAAGAATAAGTCTACGCATTCAACAATTTCTCAATATCGAACTTTTTCATTTGCATATAAGCGTTAGTCACTCTTCCTGCTCTCAAAGGATCGGTCATCAATTCGGGTAAAATTGCCGGAACAACTTGCCACGACACTCCGAATTTATCTTTCAGCCAACCACATTGAACTTCTTCACCACCTTCAGTCAGTTTTTCCCAATAATAATCAATTTCGTCCTGGTTATCGCAAAAAACCTGAAACGATACAGCTTCATTAATTTTAAAGACAGGACCTCCATTTAACGCTACAAAATCCTGCCCATTGATCGTAAAAGCCACTGCCATAACCCGACCTTCTTCCTGACCGTGAAATTCATAGCCTTCTTTTCCGTATCGACTTATTGCACCCAGTTTAGAGTTTTTAAATATCGACGTATAAAATCGCGCGGCATCTTCGGCCTGATTATCAAACCAAAGACAAGGAGTAATTTGATGATTCATGTTATTCAGGATTTATCGGATTGACTTTCAGTATATTTTTTAAAATTATCTAAAATGGCTTGCCAGCCTTGTCGTTGAAGATCAACAGAGTTCTGCGTTTCAGCCTCGAAAGTTTCGGTAATTTTTGTATTTACCCCGTTACCGGAAAATGTAACCACAACTTTTCGATCATCGCCAAGTGTATTTTCGATTAGCTCGTTAATGATTATTTTATCATAAATGCCCCAGAAATCGAAACCAAAACTTCCATCTTTAGCTTCCATTCTGTAATTGAATTTTCCTCCCACCCTAAGATCATTTTCAGCTCTGGGAGTATGCCAATCAGGCGAAGCATTATTCCAATGAATGACGTGTTCGGGTAAAGTCCAGCATTCCCAAACAAAATCAATCGGTGCAGAAACTTCGGCCTGCACCGTTATTTTAATTTTTTCGTTAGTTGACATATTTTCATTCTTTTGCCGAACAATTAAACATCCATTTAATGCCATATTTGTCAGTGCAACTTCCGTAGTAATCGCCCCAAAACATTTCCTGAAGTTCCTGCTCAACCTGTCCACCAACCGATAAACCAGCAAATATTTTACGCGTTTCGTCTCTTGTGTCGGGTTGCAGATTGATATAAATATTGTTACCAATATTAACCGTAAAACCCATTGATGCAGGCGCATCAGACCCCATCAATTTAAAATCGCCAAGAATCGGTAATGAAACATGCATCACCAGATTTTTATCAGATTCTGACAAAGGAGGCATACCATCCGAAGGAGGTACATCGCTGAAACGCATGATACCGTTACCTTCAAAATTGCCACCAAACACCGATTTGTAAAAGAGAAAAGCTTCTTCCGTTTTGTCCGGAAAATTCAGGTATATACTTACACTTGCCATAATTTATATATTTTTTTAAAGGGTTGAATATTTATAACAAGAAGCGAATAATTATGTTTTCTGCGGGCAAAAAATCGAATGTAAATGACATAAAACAAGTAAATATTTATTCGTTTTATCATCAGAAATTCAACGATTTTATTACTTTTGTTTTAATATTTAAGAAACGAAGCAACCAAAAGTCTGTCTATGAATTCTTCCAGTATTAAAAAACTGTATTTTAAAGATACATCGTTTGCCAACTTAATGCGTCATCGCATTTACAACGTATTGTTGTATGCGAGCAAATACGATGCTTTTGTATTGGAAGAAGATGGACGTATCGATGAACAGATTTTTAACGAATACACGTCGCTCAACCTTCGCTATCCTCCGCGTTTTATTTTGGTATCCAACGAAGAAGAAGCCAATACACAACTAGCCGAACATCAGTTTGATTTAATTATATCGATGCCCAGTGGCGATAGTATTAATCCTTTTGAATGGGCAAAAAGCGTAAAAAAGCAATATCCCGACATTCCGATTGTTGTGCTTACTCCTTTTTCGAACTCGGTTTCGAGGCGCATTGCCAATGAAGATTTAAGTGCCATCGATTATGTTTTCAGCTGGTTGGGCAATTCGGATATTCTGCTCGCCATTATAAAATTGATCGAAGACAGAATGAATCTCGACGAAGATGTCGATTCTGTTGGTGTTCAGGTGATTTTATTTGTAGAAGATTCCATCCGCTGGTATTCGTCTATTGTTCCGCATTTGTACAAATTTGTATTCAAGCAATCACGTTCGTTTATGATCGAAGCCTTGAATGAACACGAACAAATGTTGCGAATGAGAGGGCGTCCAAAAATCGTTCTGGCACGCTCTTACGAAGAAGCTATAAAAATATACGAACAGTATAAACACAATATGCTGGGCGTAATTACTGATGTGAGTTACATTCAAAATGGTCGCAAGAACAAAGAGGCAGGAATCAATCTTTGCAAGGAGATACGTAAATTCGACAAACATATTCCCCTTATTGTACAATCGTCCGACGACGGAAACAAAGCTGCCGCCGATGAGGTAAAAGCTGCTTTCCTGAGCAAAAATTCTAAAACATTACTTCTGGAATTGCGCGAACGAATTACTCAAAACTTCGGATTCGGCGATTTTGTCTTTATAAATCCAACAACAGGCGAAGAAGAAGCGCGTGTTCACAATCTCAAGCAACTACAGGAAATCCTTTTTAAAATAAGCGACGAATCACTTTTTTATCATGTTTCGAGGAATAACATTTCGCGCTGGTTGTACTCGCGTGCTATGTTTCCATTGGCAGAATTTCTGAAAAACATAAGTGTCGAAAATGAAGTAACCAACGATTTGTTGAAAGTCAGACAAATCATTTTCGATGCTATTGTTCATTACCGAAAAGTGAAAAACCGAGGAATCGTTGCTGTTTTTAAACGCGATAGATTCGATCAATATTCCAACTTTGCTCGTATCGGCGAAGGATCGTTGGGCGGGAAAGGTCGTGGTCTGGCATTTATAGATGCAATGATTAAAGAAAATGAAGTGTTTGAAAAATTCGAAAACACTCAGATATCCATTCCGAAAACGGTAGTTTTGTGTACCGATAATTTTTCGGAATTCATGGAGCTCAATCAACTTTATCCGATTGCTCTATCCGACGCAAGCGACGAAGAAATTCTAAGCCACTTCCTGAAAGCCCGAATTCCTCAGCAGTTAATCGCTGATTTACATGCCTTTTTAGGAGCAATCAGTTCGCCAATTGCTATACGATCATCGAGTTTGCTCGAAGATTCGCATTACCAGCCTTTTGCCGGAATCTACAAAACCTATATGGTTCCCTACAACAAAGAAAGCCGTACACACATGCTCGAAATGGTTACTGAAGCAATTAAGGCCGTTTATGCTTCCGTCTTTTTTCACGATAGCAAAACCTACATGACCGCCACCAACAACGTGATTGACGAAGAAAAGATGGCGATCGTACTTCAGGAAATTTGCGGTAATGCTTATGGTTCACGCTTCTATCCTTCATTTTCCGGTGTTGCCCGTTCACTCAATTATTATCCTATTGGCTCTGAAAAACCGGAAGAAGGAATTGTGAACATTGCTATGGGGCTCGGCAAATACATAATGGATGGCGGTACAAGTTTGCGTTTCTCGCCTGCATATCCGCAAAACGTGCTGCAAACCAGTACGCGGGACATGGCTATGCACGAAACTCAGACGTATTTTAATGCGTTGGATTTAAGCAAAGTGCAGTTTATACCTCAAATTGACGACGGATTTAATCTTTTGAAAATAAAAGTGTCGGATGCCGAAAAGGACGGAACATTGCGATATTTGGCATCGACTTATAATTTACAGGATGACGTTATTCGTGATGGTATTTATGATGACGGCAGAAAACTGATCACCTTTGCCAACATTCTAAAACACAACGTTTTTCCATTAGCTGATATTCTAAAATCAGTTCTACAGGTAGCGCAAACAGAAATGGGGCGACCTATAGAAATTGAATTTGCGGTAAATCTGGATTATTCTTCAAAAAAGCAACATAATTTTTATTTGCTTCAAATCAGACCGATTGTCGACAGTCGCGAGATGATAAACGAAGATATCGGTTCTATTCCGGTTGAAAATGCCATTATCACCAGTCAAAATGTATTGGGACACGGTATTACAAACGACATTTACGATTTGGTATATATAAAACCGGAAGTTTTCAACGCGGCCGATAATCGCAGAATAGCAGCGGATATTGAAAAAATCAACAAAATGCTGATTGCAGAAAATCGCTATTACATCCTGATTGGTCCGGGGCGTTGGGGTTCTGCCGATCCATGGTTGGGCATCCCCGTAAAATGGCCTCACATTAGTAACGCGAGATTAATCGTCGAATCAGGATTATCCAACTATCGTGTCGATCCAAGCCAAGGGACACATTTTTTCCAAAACCTGACTTCATTTGGAGTAGCCTATTTTACTATTAATCCTTTCTTAAAAGATGGTTCGTACGATACTGCCTTTCTGGACAACCAACCTGTGATATACGAAACAGATCATATCCGGCTTGTGCGGTTCGAAAAACCAATGATTATAAAAGTGGACGGACGAAAAAACAAGGGAGTCGTTCTGAAACCAGACAGCTATTGACAATAAAACTATTCAGAAATTAAATATTAATCAATAAAAAAATCATTCATGTTAAAAGATCATCCAAAAGGACTTTTAGTCGCATTTTTTGCAAATATGGGCGAGCGATTCGGGTTTTACACCATGATGGCCATATTGGTATTGTTTCTTCAGGTAAAATACGGACTTACCGTTGAAGTTGCCGGAGACTATTACAGCTGGTTCTATTTCGGCATTTACGCGCTCGCTCTAATCGGTGGCATCGTTGCCGATTATACAAAAAAATATAAGTTCATAATCTTATTGGGAATCATCGTTATGCTTGCCGGTTATGTATTTTTAGCATTGCCCGGATTAAGTTTGAACATTACTTTGTTGAGTTTATTTATTATCGCCTTTGGTAACGGACTTTTCAAAGGAAACCTGCAAGCCGTTGTTGGTCAAATGTACGACAACGAAAAATACGGAAAACTGCGTGACTCAGCGTTTATGATTTTTTACATGGGAATTAACGTGGGAGCTTTCTTTGCTCCTTTTGCTGCGACTGGAGTTCGCGACTGGTGGTTACACACAAACGGTTTTTTGCACGATGGAAGCATTCCTGCTTTGTGTCATCAACTATTAAATGGCACATTAACAGACACTACTCAACTTGCCGAGCTTGCCAACAAAGTGAGTTTAACAGGAAAAGTGGTCGATTTGAATGCTTTCGCTGTTTCGTATCTGGATGTATTCTCAAGAGGTTACAATTATGCGTTTGCAATTGCTGCTGGTGCCATGGCTATTTCTTTGGTAGTTTATATTTTCTTCAACAAACATTTGCCGAACAAAGAAGTAGTGGCTAAAACTGCAAAATCTACATCCGAAAACAAATCCGGAGTTATGACTTTGATGGTTTCTCTTTTAGTAGGTGCCGCTGTTGCTTTCCTCGTTAGTTTGTTGAAAGATTATAAAACGGGAATGGCAATCGGTCTGTTCGGAACATTTGTCACCTGGATCATTATGTCGTCGACCAAAGAAGAAAAAGCGAGAGTAGTTTCACTCATATTGGTATTTTTCGTGGTGATCTTCTTTTGGATGTCATTCCACCAAAATGGTTTAACACTGACGCTTTTTGCCCGCGATTATATTGTAAAAGAAGTAGGATCGTTTACCAATCTTTTCTTCACACTGCCTTCTATTTTATCGTTCATCGCCGCTGTGGGTGGGTTATTCCTTTTGCTTGGCAAAAATAAAACGACCAACCGATTAATTGGTGTAGCCATGGTTCTTTCGGGAGGAGCATTGTGTTATTATTTCATTTCGCAGAATTCGGACATGAACGCCATAGCACCGGAAGTATTCCAATCGTTCAACCCGCTGTTTATTGTTTTCCTTACACCTCTGGTTATGGGCGTATTTGCTTGGCTCAACAAGCTCAAAAAAGAGCCTTCTACGCCGCGTAAAATAGGAATAGGAATGATCATTGCCGCTATCGGATTCCTTGTTGTATTGGTTGGTTCAATGAGTTTAATTTCTCCTCACGAACTAAATGGTGCAGCCGTTCCCGATTCTTCACGAATCAGCCCTTATTGGTTAATCAGCAGTTATTTGGTACTGACTGTTGCTGAACTTTTCCTCAGTCCGATGGGATTGTCGTTCGTTTCGAAAGTTGCTCCGCAACGATTCCAGGGCTTAATGCAGGGCGGTTGGTTGTTGGCTACTGCTGTTGGAAATAAACTTCTGTTTGTGGGCAGTTTCTTTTGGGATAAATTGGATTTGTGGCAATTGTGGTTAATTTTTATAGTATGCTGTTTGCTTTCAGCCACATTTATTTTCTCCATTATGAAACGCCTGGAAAAAGTGACTGGAAATTAGAACTTTCACTTATAGAAAAGACAAAAGCCGATGAAATTCATCGGCTTTTATTGTATTATAAAAACGAGAAATATTATTTTCTTTCTAACCACTTCACAAAATTCTCCGGATCTTCATCAAAAGCATACGCTTTGTTCAACGGTTTGCCTTCATTATCGAGCATTACATAAAAAGGTTGAGCATTTGCTCCGAATTTCGAGCGTTGCAGATAACTCCATTTGTCTCCAATAGTTTCGATACTCACTGTTTTTCCATTCTCCACCACTTCGTAAGGCTTCGCTAATGGCTTTTTATCGTCCACAAATAGCGAAATCAGCACAAAGTCATTTTTCAGCAAGTCTTTCACTTTCGGATCTGTCCAAACCGAAGCTTCCATTTTGCGACAGTTTACACAACCAAAACCAGAAAAGTCGACAACCACTGGTAAATTTTCCTGTGCTGCAAAAGCCATTCCCTGATCGTAATCGGTAAAATTTGGATGTACTTCATTGTTATATAAATTAAAATCCTGCGTGTACAACGGAGGTGCAAAAGCACTAATTGCCTTTAATGGTGCTCCCCACAATCCCGGAATCATATAAACCGAAAATGCGAATGAAATTATTGCGAGAAAAACGCCTAACACCGAAGTATGTTTCGATTCACTATCGTGCGAGAACCGTAATTTTCCCAAAAGATACATTCCCAACAATACAAAAATGACAATCCAAATTGCAAGGAACACTTCACGGTCGAGAATTCTCCAACCGTATGCCAAATCAGCTACCGAGAAGAATTTAAACGCCAACGCCAATTCGAGAAATGCAAGTACTACTTTTACTGAATTCAACCAGCCACCCGAGCGAGGCAACGATTTGAGCCATGAAGGGAACAATGCGAACAAACTAAAAGGAATGGACAACGCTACGGCAAACCCGAGCATTCCAACCGCAGGAGCTAAAATAGAACCACTAGCCGAAACTTGCACCAAAAGCGTTCCGATAATTGGCCCGGTGCACGAAAATGACACTAACACCAACGTAAAAGCCATAAACAAAATACTAATAAATCCGGCAGTGGAATCAGCTTTCGCATCCAACTTTGTCGACCACGAAGCCGGCAACGTAATTTCGAATGCTCCGAAAAATGAGATGGCAAATACCACCAATAAAGCAAAGAAAAGTAAATTGAAAATAGCATTGGTGGACAAGCTGTTCAATGCACTTGCTCCAAAAATAAGTGTTATAAGAATGCCAAGGAAAACATAAATAAAAATAATGGCAAATCCGTATAAAATCGCGTCTCTCCTGCCCTTTCGTTTATTGTTCGATCGTTTCAGAAAGAAACTCACCGTCATAGGAATTATTGGCCACACACAAGGAGTGAATAACGCCAGAAAACCGCCGACCAATCCACCCAAAAATATTAGCCACAATGAAGTTGTTCCCGCAGAACCTTCGGAGTTTCCATAATTATGAAGTTCATCAATTACCGGAGTCCAGTAATCAGAAGTTTTTTTTTCTTCTTGCGGTTGATCTGCAACTACAGCAGCTTTTTCCTCTTTCAGCCCTAAAGTAAATTTATTTTTGGTTGGAGGTAGACAACTCTCATCATTGCACACCATGAATTCAACGTAACCTTTCACACTCACTTTCGATGCATCTGTAAATTTTATCGACTGAATGAAAACTGCTTCATTTGCATACCAGTTGAGTTCCATATCGAAATTTGCATCGTATGCTTTCAGCAATTTTGAAGGGGTTTGGATATTCCCAACTTTTTCCGCATTATCCATTTTTTCGAAAACAATGCTTGTAGCCACAGGTCCTCCTTTCGGCAAGTTAAGACCATATAAATGCCAGCCCTGGTCGATAGTTGCTTTAAGGATTATATCGGCCGTTTTTTCGCCAGTGGCTTTCAATTCCTGCGACCATTTTACAGGTTCATATATCTGAGCGTTAGCAACACCAATTACCGACAAAAAAAGAATTGCGAGCAGAGTTATTTTCTTCATAAGTTTAATTTTTGTTCAAAAATAAAATGTTTATATGAATAAATGAATAATCTTTCATTTGTTTTTAAAATTCTTAACTTTGTTCTTCTTTTATTAAAAAAAGTATTGGTTAAGAATTTAAGGACACAAATTTACAAAGTAATTTGCAAAAATGGTATTTATCGGGTCAACATAAATTTGAAACTAACTCCAAAATTGGTCGACGAAACCGGGAACGAAGACGAAATAAGCGGTGTGCTCATTTGACGATCGTAGAACAATTGTATATTCACTTTCGAGCTGAAAACGTAATCGGCAACTACTTTCAACGTAAATATTTTATTTCCGTTCGAAGCCTGAGTAATATCTTCCTGCACTTTCCTCAATAATGTTTTAATGTCTTTGTAAGACAAATCAGCATTAATTTTCAAATCGTTTTTGATTTTCGATTGTTTGTCCGATTTCAGTTTGAGAATAACATCGAAATCTTTCAACAAATACCCCACTCCAACTACAAATTCGTCGGATTGCCCTTCTACCAATTGCGTACTTGCCAAATTCAATGACAAGTTACGTTGTTTCCGGTATTCCAATTTTCCTGTCATGCTATTTTTCATAGCCATATTAATTCCGATAAGCGGACTAAACTGCTCCATGATTGAAACATTGGAAATATCATACGAAGCCGAAGGAATAGGCTCACCTGATTGTACATCGCGAACAAATCCCATAGTATTGTCATTATCATTTAACCCAACCCAGGTAGAATACGAAGTATACGAACCGATGCTATATTTACAAGTATAAGCATGAGTGATACTAATGGATTTGAAACGATCTTTTATCCAACCAATTCTTGATAATCCATCATAGTTTATTCTCCAGTTAGGCAAAATACTTAAAATGGATAAAAATGGATTAGTATCTATCGTACTCGCATCTTTTCCGGTATAAGCCGCCAAGAAAGACGGAATAAGTACATCAGCAGAGTTAAGCGAGTATCCTTTTTCAGAATTAAAATACTTACCATTGTAATCATGATTTCCTTTTAAGAATCCCGCATTAGGATATTGCTCACCTTCGTAATTACGATTCATACGGTTCGCCACAACCTCACGATTTTTCAAGAAATTATCGAACAATTCCGAGCTATAATTTTGTTCGGCACTTCCAATCGGCTTAAAAGCCGTTGACAACGCCATAAGAGTAATATTGTAGCTGCCATTGAATGTTTTCGGCTTACCATCGAACATATATTGAACTGTAGTATTTGAAGCTTCATAACGTTTAGCATTCAAATCAATCTTAAATCCGGGAATTGGTTCAAGTGAAGCTTTTATATC
>JBBIID010000024.1:0-3163 GCA_037446675.1 Paludibacter sp. | reverse complement strand
GCGTTACTATGGAATCATTCATGTACAACCAATCGTGAGCAATTGCATTTTCGAGCGTATTTTCGTTCACCAAACCAAAAGCAAAAGCATAACCCGGAGCATACGCTCCATTAATATTTTGTTGTCCCAGAAAGCCCGGTTCGTGTTTGAAGCCCGGCAAAACCATGCTGTTCGATTCCCGGTATGTGATAGAAGCCCGGCGAACCATCATCAAAGCCCGAACTGCAAAGTCCACAGTGCTCTTTCCGGCACTTTGAGCATTCGGATCCATGCTCACGATAGTAAGCAATACGCTATCCGCATCTATTTTAGGTGTCAACTCCAACGAAGTTACATTCTTTGTTTTATAGCTCAACAACAAAGGTTTTCCATCTTTATCGACAGCTTTGAAATTCAGTCTTTCACTCCCCAAACGGTGATTAATAGTAAGCGGTTTGTCTTTTTCAAGCTTCACGGTTTGAGTATATGTTTTAGGAACAAATTTCGGACGGTTGGCAGCTTGAGTCGAAAATCTCCGGTTAACGTCCTTCAGATATTTCGACTTGTTATATAAATTCTCGAAGTTCAATTGTCCATCGGCTTGCCATGCACCCAACGAAGTAGCGACATTGCCGATTTGATTACTTCCTTCGACAATGGCTGTTCTGTTCCAACTATATGTAGAATTATATGATGCATTTGCATTAATCCAGTCGAATATCGGAATCTTATTTATTGGCAAATTCCACGAAGCATTAAACACCTGTTGATAAGTGTATGGAGTTCCCAACTTGCGAATGCTCAACCAAACAGTGTCGCGCCAAGCTTCGTAATCATCTCTGGTAATTTCAGGATTAATACGCGCTTCTTCGATATTCGAATTCATTGCCGATTGGAAACTAAACTTAATGGCCTTAGTCAGGTCGTATTTAATGTCGAACTGCTTGTTCCACATAAAATCGGAACTGAATGAATTAAGAGCGTCACTAATAGCAGGATCGGAAAAGCCGGAATTTAAATCCCGAAGCTGAATCTGTGAAAACTGCCGGTTCATGTTTGTATTAAAACTTAACGAAGACGGCAAATAATACACATTAAAATCTTTAATGATTTTAAAAGCCGGAGCACCGAGCGCCTTTACATTTTTAAATGGCTCGAACGGCTGTGCGTTAAACGAGAAATTATAATTAAGAGAAGCTCGCTCGTCCTTAGTCTGATTCATAACAATATCTGCGCTATGCTGATTTGTTTCAGTATAAGCATAAGTAATCGTTACATTTGCAGGATCGTAGAACTGAGGTTCTTTACTTTTTATATTAACCTTAGCATTCGAAACATTAAAACTTTTCGTTGTATTTACGCTTTGCGAAAAAGAAAGTATCGAATCTCTTTCCTGTTGATTGCTGCGTTATCGAGTGATTCTTTTAATAATACATCCTGATCCAACGGATTATATTTTGGCGAAAGCGATTCGTTGGTATACGAGAAATAAGCCGGAATTTGGAATTTAGCTTTTTCAGGCAGGAAGCGACCTAAATCGATGGCTGTAGAGAAGTTCATCTGATACAAATCGTCCATTCTCCGATCCATCACATTGCTTTCCAAACTTCCGTAACCGGCAGTTTCCACTCTTCCCGAAAAGTTGATGGATCCAAGATCGGACAAACCAATGGCTAAATTACCCATTGCAGCCCAACCGCCCGATTCATCAAATTCGGACATGCGTAGTTCGTTCACCCAAATTTCACCGGATTTTACTTCCCCGCTGGCATTTCGTATACCAATCATAATGGTCTGTACATCCGAAATCGAAGGATTTCCCACAACCGATATTTTGTTCAACGGTTTATCGGGATCATAAACAACATAAGGAATCTGGTTCGATACATTGAAAGTGCCACCTTGTTTTGCCTTATTTCTTTGCAGCTTGGCGTTTTTCAGTGCTTCAAACGAGAAGTCAAATTTATTATCAGGATTCCATACAATCAACCTATCAGGGTGTTCTACCGAAGGTGATATGTTAGAAATATAGTCACTTCCCCAAGGCGTTAATTTCAACGGAATTTCGTACTCATAATAATTGTACATCATATCCGAACCCAAACGGATAAAACAGGTTAGCTGATAATCGTTAAGATCACGAGTATCTTCCGACATTTTTTCGGCGTGAACAAACATTTGAAGGCGTTTGTATTGGCGCATGTCGTAAGAAGTATTTTTATAAACTCCTCTTGCGTCGCCAGGAGCCAAATCCGTTACCCGCAACACCATCGATTGTTCGTTTTGCTGTAACAACTGGGGCTGACCCGGATCGGTTTCACGAGATACTCCCGGAGGTAAAATATAGTTTACAGGCGATTTATCACCATTTTCTTCCACGTTCACAGCTTGAATATCCAGTTTTCCATCCGAAACAGGAACAATATCGCTAGGATGTAACTGCTTATTGAAATTACGCCATTCGCCACGAACAAGATCTAAAGTAGCAAAACGCAAATGCGTTTCCTTTTCAAAACCGGTAAGGAACATACGTATAAACCGAACTGATTTTAAGTTTCTCAGATTTCCAATATTATCATCAAATTTGCGAACCGGAATTTTAAACTGATACCATTTTACTTGCTCGGTATTACCATTTTCAAGGGTTACATCCGCTGTTACAATATCCGTTATATAGTTTTCACCAATATCCATTTTGTCCTTTTTCAGTTCTACACGATATTGATAATATTTTTCATATTCATTCAACGTATTATCCGAATTTATATCTTCATTATCGGGCAAAGAGGTCGCCGATGTTCCGTATGACTCATTTACATTGTTTGCATCCGGTGAATTCCCTTCTGTACCATTATAATGTTTATATCGGGAAAGAATATCAAGATCTTGATTATCATAATCGGTACCACGATAGAAATGGAAATTATCGCCTGCAGGGTCGTTGAGTGGCGAAAATGGATCAGCTTCCATTTTTTTTAATGCTGCAGGATCCGCACTTACTTTTGCTCTCACCTGATCAACATAATTTTTGTATGCCGGATATTGAAATTCACTGGCGTTTGGTAACCCATCCAAACCTACATCCTGATTTTTTCTGTCACCGGTGAATGCAGTTACTGTAGATTGAGTTTTAGGCACTCTCCCCCACACCGTAGTATCAGTCTTAGTGGTGTCTCCATCAATA
>JBBIID010000023.1:0-14050 GCA_037446675.1 Paludibacter sp. | reverse complement strand
ATTCGATGCCAGCTGTTTCTACTCTGCTGTTTTTTAGTGGACTAGGATTTATGATTGCCGGAAACGGTTTGTTTAAACCGAACATTTCATCGTTGGTTGGGCAACTTTATAAAAAAGGCGATCGTCGCGTCGATTCCGCTTACACTATTTTCTATATGGGAATAAACGTTGGTGGAGCTGTAGGACCTTTTATTTGTGGTTTAGTGGGCGATACCGGAAATCCGGCCGATTTTAAATGGGCTTTTTTAGCCGGAGCAATAGGGATGCTTACAAGCGTGTTGGTGCAACTGGCATTTGCAAAGCAATATGTTGTTGATGCGGACAATAAAATGCTGGGTCAAGCTCCGCAGAATGTTCATGGTGCATGGTCTAAACCGCTTTTAATAATTGTTGGTCTGGCCGCTTTTGCAATGTTGGCTATTGGGATGCTGTATTTAGATGCTAAGATATTTACTTTCTTGCCTTATTTGCTTGTAGCAGCAGCAGTTTTAATCTTTGGAATTATTATTACTGATAAAACATTAAAGAAAGAAGAAAAGCAGAGGGTTGGTGTGATTTTTATAGTTGCATTCTTCGTTGTGTTTTTCTGGAGCGCATTTGAGCAAGCAGGAGCATCGTTAACTTTCTTTGCCGATGAGCAAACGGATCGTCATCTTGGATTGACTATTCCGTCATGGATTGTATATCCTTTAGGATTGATCGTATTGTTTTTTATTGGAAAATTCATAAATCAAACCAGAAACTCCATGTCGGCAAAAGAAGATTCCCGTTTGAGATATACAATAATCGCTTTACTAGCCATTGCAGCTATAGCTGTAATTTATGGAATATTCCAAGTAATTTGGGGTGGAAAAGAAAACTTTATTCTTGATGAACTACCCGCAAGTACTTTTCAATCGTTGAACTCATTATTTGTGGTCAGTTTTGCCCCCGTGTTTGCCTGGTTGTGGCTTAAATTAGGGAAATACGAACCGTCGGCTCCTGCAAAAATGTCTATCGGTTTATTTCTTTTGTCATTGGGATATTTGTGGATTGCATTTGGTGTAAAAGATGTAGCACCGGGCGTAAAAGTAAGTATGATTTGGCTTGTGGGAATGTACATGCTTCACACATGGGGTGAATTGTCGTTGTCGCCAATTGGGCTTTCGTTGGTGAATAAACTTTCGCCGGTTAAGTTCGCATCCCTCTTGATGGCTGTTTGGTTCTTAGCAAATGCTTTTGCGAACTATCTGGCCGGAACGTTGAGTGCATTATATCCTGATAACAAATCGACTTCTTTTCTGGGTTATACAATGAATAATTTGTATGATTTCTTTATGTTGTTTGTTGTAATGTCCGGAATCGCTGCGGTTGTTTTGTTTTTTCTTTCGAAGAAGTTAGAAAAACTTATGCATGGAATTAAATAACAGTTGACGCTTCAAATAAAAAATGCTTGCCAAATTTCTTAGCAAGCATTTTTCATTAAATCTCATTCAGTATTTTTTGTTTTTGCTTTTCGTAATCATCTTTCGTGATTAAATTATCATCCAATAGTTGTTTCAGTTCTTTTAAACGTTCTGCCTTTGTCGCGATAGGTTTTAATTCCTGAGATGCAACCACAGTTTGAACATTCATTTCAATACTATCAGGTCTCATTGCTTCCTGTTCTTTGTCCTGCAACGGAATTAATTCGTAATTATGAGTCGGATTGTATTCCATTGTCCACAAAAAAGGAACCCAGCATATAAATCCTCCGATAATTGCTCCAACATTTACCTGTTCATCTCGCGAAATAGAAGCATACAACGGTTGATACCCTTCCTTTACAAGATCAATATTGGTGGTGCTTCCAACAACTTTAGTGTCTGTATATAAATAAGGAGTTTTGCCTACGGATTGTCCATTAATATACACTTTTGCGCCGGGAGGGTCGGATTGTATCAAAGTGCTGCTTGCACAACCCGAAAGAAAGATCACTACAGCAATTACTGCAATCGATTTGAGGTAGAATTCTTTTTTCATAAAATGGAATGTTTAAATGATTTGGTTTTAGTTTTTAGTGTAATTATTTAACAAAAACAATGCCAGAACATTTTATTTTTTTAGAAATCACTCAATTCTTATAAATTTGCGTTCATCTCTTTGATAATTAAATACTTCTCCCGTTTGTATAATGTAATACCAGCCAAAGATATTTAATTCTCCTTTTTCAAATTTTTCGGCTATATATGGAAACGTGAGCAGATGATTCATTTGTTCTACAATATTCAATTGCTCGGTGATCCATTCGCGTTGTAGCGGGTCAACAATTTTCAAGCGAGTTACTTTTTCTTTTACATTTTTTGCCAGTTCCAACCATTTTAGGGTATGCGGGATTTCCAGTGTTGAAGTATTGTCCATATACAACGCGTTGCAACCGCCACAATTGGAATGCCCGCAAACAATAATATTCGATACATTGAGCACTTTTACAGCGTATTCAATGGCCGAAGTGGTTGAAAGAAATTCTTCCGATTCGCGGTACATGGGAACTATGTTGGCAATATTTCTGATGACAAATAATTCGCCGGGTAAAGTTTTCGTGATCAACGTTGGAACTACTCTCGAATCGGAGCAGCCTATAAAAAGAGTATGCGGATGCTGACTGCGACCAATTTCTTCGAACAATTTTTGATGTTCTACAAAATCGCCCGAATTGAATTCCTTCACTCCATCAAAAAGAGTTTGCATATTATATAGTTTGTAAAGTTCATAAAGTTTATAAAGTCTAAAGAATTGAGAGTTTATTGAGTTTTTACAACCTCCTTTGGTTTTAACTCAATCACTTCCAAATTTTTAATATTATCTCCATCGATTTCGAACCGAACCAATGTTTGGATTTTGTGAAATCCATATTTGCCAGCTGCTCCGGGATTGATGTGGAGCAAATCGAGTGTTTTATCGAATTTTACCTTCAAAATGTGAGAATGTCCGCAAACAAAAAGCTTGGGTGGCTGCTGGAAAATTCCCGGTCGAACTAGCGGATCGTATTTCCCCGGATAACCTCCGATATGTGTAAGCCACACTTTCACGTTTTCGCACATAAACCGATTGTGTTGAGGGAATAATGTTCTTATTTCATAACCATCAATATTTCCCCATACACCACGAAGCGGTTTAAAAGCCTGCAATTTATTCACCACTTCCAGTGATCCCCAGTCGCCGCAATGCCATATTTCATCGCAATTGGAAAAATGTTCAAAAACTCGCTCATCAAGCATTCCGTGAGTGTCGGAAAGTAATCCTATTCGCTTCATTTAACAGATTTTATTTATAACAAAAGTAAGAAATAAATTACTAAACATGATAACAAACTTTCTTCCCTGCTTTAGTTCTGTGCCATTTTTACAATTTTACTTTCGTTAAATCCATTATTCACAAGTTTTTCAATCAGTTCATTGTAAAGCGTCTCGTTCATTTGTGGAGCTCGGGAAAGTATCCACAAAGTTGTTCTTGCTGGATTGGAAACGACTGCCCACGAATAATCTTCGGCAAGATCTATAATCCAATAATCGCCTTTGAAAGGCCAGAAAAACTGAACTTTCAGTTTGGCATTTCCTGAATTTTCCACCACAAACGCTTTCCCTTTTATATTGTTCGGTTTTCCTTTTTTTATGGACTGATTATAAACCTCAATATATCCATCTTTAGGCGTGTAGGTAGCTTTTACGTTGGTGCAGCCTTTTTCGAAATATTGCGGATACGATGCCAGCTCATACCAAGTACCCGAATAGCGGCTCAGATCGACAACGGAAACTGTTGAAAGAGTTGTGGTTGGTTTACATGACATAAATGATAGCGTTAAGGTTAAAGCCGAGATTAACAAAATCTGTTTTTTCATAGTGTTTTGCCATTTTGATTAATGTTTGTCTCTTTTTTTAACGCCAAAATGATTTAAATAGTTCTTTTCGTTTCAGTAGTTTTGATTCTATAAGATCAAATTAAATGTTTTCATTGATGGAATAAAATGAGTTTTGTGTAAGTTTCTTGAAAGTTTTTTCTTTCTTTGCAATGCCTTAATTCGTCAGTTCATCATTCTTCAATGTTATTTTTAACGAATTATGAAACTAAAAACAGTTCTTCTTTTCATTTCTCTTTCCATTTCAATTTATATTTCGGCTCAAACAGATACAACGAATGTGCATATTCCATGGCGTTGGGATAGATTGTCGTTGGCATCCTTTTATCAGAGTGGGAAAGTGATGCCAACTAATATTTTTGTACGGGGAAGTAATGCTAATTCGGTAGTGTTGGACGATTATCAAATGTTTACTTTAAAATTATCGTCGCAATCCACCGGAAATCATTTGTGGGAGCAATTGTGCAATTATCCGAATTGGGGAGTTGCCGTTTCGGTTATCGACTTTTTCGACAGGGCAGAAATTGGTGTTCCGATAGGAGTTGATGGTTTTATAAGTGCACCTTTTTTTAGAGTAGACAGACTGTCGCTTAATTACGATCTTGGGTTTGGAATTACTTTCAACTGGAAATCTTTTAACCCGATTACTAATCAATATAACGTTGCTATTGGTGCGGGACAGGCATTTATGAGCAATGCGGGGCTGCATTTGGAGTATGCGCTGACGAATCATGTTGATGTTGGAACTGGTTTTGGTTTTTCTCATTTTTCGAATGGCGCGATAAAGCTTCCTAATTTTGGAATCAATGTTATAGCTCCGAAAGTAAGTTTGAAATATAATTTTTACGAACGTCCAAAATTTGTAAAACATGAGATTCCGAAATTTAATCCAAACAACGAATGGGTTTTCTCAGCTTTTGCCGGGATGAAAAATGTGATATACGACTCGCTGAATGTTACGTTGTCGGAGCGATACAAAGGTATGTTTTTCCCGGTTTATGGTTTTTCGGCTTTGTTTAACCGAAGAATCAGTTATGCTTCGAAAATCGGAATCGGGATGACGATAAACTATAATGAGTCGGTAAATGCGCAGGTGGCGGTTGATAATGGTCAGATTGTTGATATTGATGGGCCGCTGCTGAATGGATTTCAGGTGAGCATTTATCCATCGTACGAAATATGCGCCGATAAGATTTCTCTCGTTTTACAACCTGCTTTTTATGTTCTTCGCAAAGCGTCTAAAAATCTGTCACCGGCTTTTCATCAACGAATAATGGTCAAATATCATATTACCGATAATATTTTCGCAGGAATCACGCTTCGTGACTACAGTCTGCATGCCGATTTTGTGGAATGGACGGTTGGATACAGGATTAGCAAATAGTTTTCTATAAACTTCTCTTATCTTCGAAAGCACCGATTCCAAATAACGAAAAATCGTATTTTATTGGGTCGGTTGGGTGTAATTTCTTCCACCGCTTTCCAGTCGTTTTGTTTGCGTGTCAGCAGGTTGTAAGCTCTCGCCACATCGCCTGTGTGAACATCGAGCGGCAACATTAAAGCCGATGTCGGGATGTTTTTCCAAAGTCCGAAATCAACTTCCGATGCATCTTGTCTTACCATCCAACGCAGAAACATATTCAGGCGTTTCGCACTGGAATTTTTCGTGACATCGGATAAATGTTTGGTTGCATGTTGTGGGTGAGGAGTTGAGAGAAATGTTTGTCTGAAATGTGCTAAACTACCAAAAATATTTCCAGAATTTTGGAATCCTGTGGAAAAAACGGATTCTAGTCCATGATGGTTTTTGTATATGTTTTTTAATGCTTGCAGGAAAAATACGCAATCATCTCCGTTAAATGTTCGGTGTACAAATTTAGAAACGATGTTGAAATCGGTTTCTTGTGCATTCTTCACAAAATCATATGGAGAGCGATCCAGCAAATCCATTAAACGATTCGCGTTTTTGATAATGCTTTTGCGCTGTCCCCAAGATATTGTGGCCGACAGAAATCCTGCAATTTCGATATCTTCTTTTCGGGAAAACCTGTGCGGAATAGAGATCGGGTCGGAATCAATAAAATCCGACCGGTTATATTTGGATAACCGGTCGTCTAATATAAATTTTATTTCTGCAAGTTCGCGATTCATTACAAGTCAATCGTTGATATAAAAAACGAAAGATTCATTTTTTAGGTTTTGTTTTCAAAGCTGCGGCGATAGCAGGTTTTACCATCGATTCCATTTTATCGTAACCTTTCGATGTACAATGAACGCCATCAGTGGTCAATTCTGCAATCATTCCGTTGTTACCATCGTTCATTTCGCTGAAATAATCAAGATAAACAATGTTTCTTTCCTTGCAGTAGCTTTTTATCATCGCGTTAAGCGCCGGAATTTTTATATTTGGTTCTAAGCCTTTTCTCCAAGGATAATCGAATGCCGGCAAAACAGAACACAAAACGACACGAACGTTGTTCTGAATAGCCAATTCGGCCATCGATTTCAAATTATTCATAATCATTTCAAGCGTTGATGGTCCGGTGTTTCCTGCAATATCGTTCGTTCCGGCAAGTATAACGACTACTTTTGGTTGCAGATCAATCACATCCTGTCGGAAACGAATCAGCATTTGTGGAGTTGTTTGCCCGCTTATTCCTCGGTCGAGATACGGATTTTTTGAGAAAAATTCGGGATGACTTTCTTTCCAACCCTGAGTAATTGAATTTCCCATAAAAACGACCCGCTTTTCACTTTTTGCCGGAGCGGTTAAAGCAGCGTTTTCAGCTTGATAGCGTTGTAAATTGGGCCAGTCCTGTGCGTTTAAATTGAAAAGAGATAGAAGAAATGCGCACATAAAGAATAATTTAATTTTGTTTTTTGAACTCATAATATCTGTGTTTAACAATTAGATTTGATTATAGGAGCTCAAAATTAATTAAATCTATTTATATTCCGTCATTAAAATAGTTTGAATTTTCGCTTTTTCGCTTTTGTCGATGCGCATAACGCAGTTCTGGATACGTTTGCGGAACTTCCAGCACGTCATTTGGTTTAATCCCAGTTGGTCGGAAAAATTGTACGACGAAAACTCATTGCCTAGTACACAAACGTTGTACGCAATGTAAAAGGCTTTATTGATAGGAAATTTGATATTATGAAACAAAGTGTGGGCAGCTGCCGATTCTTCCGATTTACAGCGTGTACATCTTCGTGAATGAGGCGTTTTTCCTTCGCAATAGTTTGTATTGCCGCATTTGCGGCAAACAAAACCGTCTGTCCATTTCACGTCAGCGACAAATTTCAATACTTTTTCGCTGTCATCAAACAATTCCTGAGCAAGTTTAGGCGATATGTCTTCTTTGAATAGCATGAAAACTAAATGTTTTATAGATAATAATACTATTGAATGCAAAGATATAAATAAATTTTAGTGATACTATACTGATTTGGAAATTCTTTCACTTTATATACATTTTTATAGTTGAATTTGTGACTAATTTGCTAAATGATGAAAAAAAATAGTGATATTATAATGATTTATTGGTGATAATATTGTGATATAAAAAATATTATTTTACCTTTGTGCCGTAATCGAAATTCATAAAAGAAAAATAGAAATGAATATAGACGCAATTAACGAAAGATATACCAGTCTGAGCGAAACAACCTGTTGTTTGTCGTGCGGAGGAGCAATAAATCATGCAAATGTTGCATCGGGTGAAATATGTGTCGATCTTGGAAGTGGGCGTGGTAATGATGTTATTCGTTTGGCGGATGAGGTAGGAGAGAAGGGTTACGTTTACGGTATCGACATTTCGGAAGGAATGATTGCCAAAGCAAAAGCTAATCTTCAGAAATTTGAAGTGGAGAATGCGGAGATTTTGAAAGCCGAATTGGAAAATTTGCCTTTGGAGGACAATAAAGTTAATCTGGTGATTTCGAACTGCACCATCAATCATGCGTCGGACAAAGCTGCTGTTTGGAGCGAAGTTTACCGGATTTTGAAACCGGAAGGGCGTTTTGTGGTCAGCGATATTTATGCCACATCACCTATTGCGGCTGAATATAAAAATGATCCGGCAGCTGTGGCTGAATGTTGGGCGGGAGCTGTTACCAGAGCGGAATATTTGCTAATGCTGGAAAATGCTGGTTTTCGCGATATAAAGATTTTTGAAGAGTCGGAACCTTACGCAAAAGGACAAGCCGAAGTGGCTAGTTTTACCATTTCCGGAAAAAAATAATTCTTGAAATTATTATATCAATCAATTGATATTAAAGATAAAAGGTTTAAATTTGAACCTGTATTTCACAACTAAAATATTATTTATATGAAAAGTGTAGTGAAAAAAAGTTGTGGCTGTAACGCCGGCACAGAATCAAAACAAGCACAATGCTGTGCTAAGGTATCGATTATTGTTGCAGGTTGCCACGACTAAATGAAAGGAAAACTATTGTCAGAAAATTTTTTCTGACAATAGTTTATTTTGTTTTAAACTTCTGATATTTCGACAATGCCATTATCAAATCATAACATAATTACTCCCATAAAGGATTCAGAAGACTTCTTTATTGTCAATCCACTTTATAAATCGGCGGACGTTATTTCGGCGAACGAACTTAAAATGCTGAAAAATAAGCTTGATCCGAAAGGAGAATTAGCTGGTAGAGGATATCTGGTGGACGAGGCTAAAGAGAAGCGTGCATTCAAAATAGCTTATCTTGATTTTACCGAAAAACGCGAATTGGATGAGGTTCAATTATTTTTTGTTCCTAATTATTCCTGCAATTTTGCGTGTTCGTATTGTTATCAAGAGGGTTATAATCCGGTTCAGAAATCGGTTACAAATGAAGTGGTTGATGCATTTTTTTCTTATTTGCAAACTGAATTTGCCGGACGAAGAAAATACATTACCGTTTTTGGCGGCGAGCCTTTATTGCCGGGCGAAAATCAACGGTTGATGATCGCACATTTGTTGGAGAAAGCGAATGAGGCAAAACTGGATGTTGCTTTTGTAACGAATGGGTACGCGTTGGCTTCGTATGTTGAGTTGTTGAAAACGGCAAGTATTCGTGAAGTTCAGGTAACATTGGATGGAACGCAGGAAGTGCATGACGGACGTCGCTATCTGAAAGGAAAACAGCCTACTTTCGATAAAATTGTGGAAGGCATTGATGCTTGTTTAGAGGCTGGAATAAATATCAATCTGCGCATGGTGGTGGATAAAGAAAATATCGAAAATCTGGCAGGGTTTTCACGTTTTTCAATTGACAAAGGCTGGACAAGTTCGCCACTTTTCAAAACGCAAATCGGGCGAAATTACGAATTGCATTTTTGCAACAGTACGCCTGAAAAACTGTATGACAGAGCAACTTTGTACGAGAAAATATATGAGCTGTTGAAAGAACATCCGGATATAGCAGAATTTTATAAACCTGCGTTCTCTATTGCCAAATATATTTCGGAACACGAAGCATTGCCTACACCGTTATTCGACTCGTGTCCGGCATGTAAAACAGAATGGGCATTTGACTTTACCGGAACCATTTATTCCTGTACGGCTACTGTGGGTAACAAAGGAGATGAACTGGGAACATTTTATCCTGAAATTACTAAAAATGAGGAGAAAATTGAAAGTTGGCAGAATAGAGATATAACCACCATTGAAAAATGTAAAGATTGTTCGGTAGCTTTGGCTTGTGGTGGCGGTTGTGCTTCGGTGGCAAAGAACAAAAACGGACATCCTAATTCACCTGATTGCCGTCCGATTAAGGAATTACTGTCGCTGGGAGCAGCATATTATTTTGCTGAATAATAAAGATATTGGAAAGGGCAGTGAGTTTTGCCCTTTTTGAAAAAGATTATATATGAATAAATGAACATGTTTTGTTTGTAAAACTTCAAAATTATTGAATTTATGAAAGAAATTAATGCAGCAGACTTTGAAAAAGAAGTGCTGAACGAAGGAAAAGTGGTAGTGGATTTTTATTCGACCGAATGTCCGCCCTGCGAAGCATTAGCTCCGAAATTTGAAGCAATGGCCGAGTTATACGGTGAAAAAGTGAAATTTTTAAAGATTTTCCGTCAGGGAAATCGTGAATTGGCGACTTCGCTTGGCGTAAGCTCCTCTCCAACTTTGTTGTTTTTTGACAAAGGAAAACAAGTGCAAAGTTCTATTAGCGGTGGCATTAAGAAATCCGAAATCATGGAACGATTGGATGCTATGCTGTCGACTGATGAAGTGAATGAAATTAATGGAAAACAAAAATCGACTGTTGCAGAATATGATGTGGCTATTTTAGGTGGTGGCCCTGCCGGTTTAACAGCAGGGATTTATCTCGGACAGGCAAAAATCAGAACGGTTTTGATTGATCCTGCTCTTCCGGGCGGATATATGGGCATTACGCATCAGGTTTCCAACTATCCTGGTTTTGAACAACCACAACCGGGATTCATGTTGGCACATTACATGAGCGAACAGGCAAAACATACGGGTATTGACTTTAAAGTGGCTGTAGATATTACTTCGGTGGATCTGGTGAAAAAAGAAATCGTCATAGATGGATTTGAAACCATTAAGGCTAAAAAAATTATTATCGGAACGGGTACTACTCCCAATACGATGAATGCGCCGGGTGAAAAGGAATACAAAGGGAAAGGAATTTCGTATTGTGCTACCTGCGATGCAAAATATTTCGTGGATAAAGATGTAACAGTTATCGGTGGTGGAAATTCGGCTGTGGAAGAAGCATTATTTATTACTAAATTTGCACGGAAAGTAATCATGATTCATCAGTTCGATAAATTGACTGCAAATCAGACGGCTATTGAGCATTTGCAGGCCAACGAAAAGATAGATGTCATGTATGAACACGAACCACGAAAATTTGAAAAACGTGGCGAAAATATGGTGGCTACGCTGGAGGATTTGAAAACAAAAGAAACAAAAGAGTTGGTATCCGATGGTGTGTTTGTCTTTATTGGCTTCAAAGCAAATGTTTCGGTGTTGGGAAGTGTTTTGCCTGAAACGGACAAATGGGGTTACATAAAAACGAATGAAGATATGCAAACCAATTTGCCTGATATTTATGCAGTTGGTGATATTGTAAGTAAAAAGTACCGTCAAATTACCACAGCAGTTGCTGATGGAACAATTGCGGCTATCACTATTTCGAAAGAGTTATAATTTTCTTGTTTATCATCATAAATCAATTTTAAAAATTAATTATTATGAAATCGAATATCGGTCCTATCGACAAAGCGATCAGATTATTTATCGCATTGGTTTTGATTGTATTGTTTTACGAAAATGTGGTAACAGGCACTTTGGGGATAATCGTACTTGTTGTAGCCGCAGTGATTATGCTTACAGCCTTGGTTGGTTTTTGCCCGTTGTATTTGCCTTTCGGAATAAGTACTCAAAAGAAAAAGAAATAAGTTTTTGATGATTTGTTTCATATAAACATTCTGATATGAAAGAAAACAAAAAATTATACACCTACTCCGATTTGAAAGTGATGAGAGCCGCGGAAGATTCTTTGTTGATGGGCAGAAACAGAGTGGATGAACTAAAGCTTTACGCCGAAAATGCAGGTGTAAAGAGAATTGGGATAGCTCATTGTGTGGGAATGACGAAAGAAGCTGAGAAACTAAAAGAGCGTTTGTCTGATCAGTTTGAAGTTTATACGGTGGATTGTAAATATCAGAAGATTAAAGCTGCTGATTTACTCGATGATGAAAATGTAAAAGGTACTTCGTGTAACCCTGCTGGTCAGGCCGAATTTCTGGCGCAGCAAAATACCGATTTGAATATCTCATTCGGCTTATGTGTTGGGCATGATATCATGTTTAATATGAAATCGAAAGCACCTACAACTACTTTGGTGGTGAAGGATCGCGAACATAAAAATAATCCTTATCAGGAGTTTTTGACATAATTGATCTGTTTTGAATTAGTTTTAGAGGATGCCGGTTGGTTGAAGTTGATTCAATCAGCCGGCAATTTTTTTTGAAACGTCAACTTTATCTTTATTGTATTGTTCACTTATTTATGTATTAATAGAGAAATTTTATAGTGATATTATAATAATTTATTAGTGATACTATTGTAATTTAAAAAATAATACTTTACCTTTGTTTCGTCATTCAAAACAATCAATAGAAAAAATAAAATAAAATAAAACAACCTGATATGGAAAAAATTGTAATTGTCGGAGGTGTGGCGGCAGGAGCTACAGCCGCAGCTAAAGTAAGAAGAATTTCGCCGGATGCAGAAATAACCATGCTCGAAGCCGGTCCTGATATTTCGTTTGCCAACTGCGGATTGCCGTATTACATTGGTGGCGATATCAAAAGCCGTTCGAAACTTATTCTGCAAAGTCCGGAAAGTTTTAAGGAACAATACAATGTGGACGTATTTACACATACGCTTGTGGCTGGAATTGACAGAAATGCACATGTTATAAAAACAAAAGATACGCGCAGTGGCGATCACAAAGAATTTGAGTATACTAAACTGATTTTGGCTCAGGGTGGACGTCCTATCAAACCAACACTTCCGGGAGCGGATTTGCAGCATGTTTTCACTTTGTGGACGCTGGAAGACATGGATAAAATAGCCCGTCATATCGACGAAAAGAAACCTAAAAGTGCAGTGGTAGTCGGAGGTGGATTTATCGGTTTGGAAATGGTGGAAGCACTTGTAAAACGTGGTTTGAAAGTAAATGTGGTAGAGATGATGCCACACGTTATGGCCATAATGGAAGCCGAAACTGCTGGTTTTATCGAAACAGAAATGCTTTCGTACGGTGTGGGAATTCATACTGGTGCGGGTGTCACTGAAATTGGATCGAAATCGGTAAAACTGGATAACGGTAAAACTCTCGATGCTGATATGGTTTTGCTGTCAATCGGTGTTCGTCCTACTTTGCAGTTGGCGAAGGAAACAGGATTGGAGCTCGGTGAAGCCGGAGGGTTGTTGGTTAATGAATACATGCAAACTTCCGACCCTGATATTTATGGAGCAGGTGATATGGTGGAAATTGAACACCGTGTAAACGGTAAAAAAGTTCGTATTCCACTGGCCGGGCCGGCGAATCGTCAAGGACGAATTGCTGCAGAAAACGCGCTTGGAGGTCAACATAAATACAAAGGTTCAATTGGAACATCGATTGTTCGTGTTTTTGAAGCCGTGGCCGGGACTACCGGACTTTCGTTGAAACAAGCCCGTTCGCTCGGTATTGATGCTGATGCCATTGTTGTACATAAAGAACACCACACATCTTACTATCCGGGTGCTGAACCTGTAACTGTGATGGTGATTTACGATAAAAATACAGGCGTGATTCTGGGTGGACAAACTGCAGGATATAAAGGCGCTGATCGTCGATTGGATGTGATTGCTACAGCAGCTGCAGCAAAACTTACTGTTAGCGATTTGGCTGATGTCGATTTTGCGTATTCGCCGCCTCTCGGAACAGCAAACGATGTAATCAATATGGCTGCTTACACGGCTGAAAATAAAATGTCAGGTTTTAGTCCTTCGGTTACCGTTTCGGAACTGGATGCTTTTGTTGAAGGAAAAAATCCGGTATTTATTGATGTTCGTGATGTGTTCTCATACGAAAAATCGCATGTAATGGGTGCAATGCACATTCCATTGGAACTTTTACCTGAAAAATTGTCTTCAATACCTCAGGATAGACTTGTGATTGTGTACGACGAAACTGGTAAAAAAGGTCATCAGGCATTGCGAACGTTGGTTGGAGCGGGATTTGATAATGTAATCAACATTTCTGGTGGACATTCATCTCTTCAACGTCAGGCAAGAGCAATGAACTTCAAAAATATCAAAATTGATTTGTTGCCAATAGAGAAGAAATCTTTAGGAAAAGCGGAAGTTAAGGAAGTTAAAGAAGTTAAAGAAGAGGAAGAAGTTATTAAAATGGCTAATGAGTCAGCTTCACCTATTATCGTTGATGTGCGTACTTCGGAAGAATATCGCTCAGGAGCTGTACCGAATGCTATAAATATCCCATTGGATGAACTTATGCACCGATATGAAGAACTGGGAGACACGGACAGAGATATAACCGTGTATTGTGCTTCGGGAGCTCGCTCGGCTTATGCGCAACGATTGTTGATGCAAATGGGGTATACCGATGTAAAGAATG
>JBBIID010000022.1:11641-14573 GCA_037446675.1 Paludibacter sp. | reverse complement strand
TCGGTTAATAGGTGTACAATCGGTAATAGTGGGATCGCAAACCGGTACGCCCGAAGATTATGAGCTGATAAAAAAACTCTGCGACGAAGGTACCATCATCGTTGACGACTCGAATCCGGTGGAACTTTCGCATTTCGTGAAAGAAAAGCAGGCTGACATTTTTATCGGTGGCGTGAAAGAACGTCCCATTGCTCATAAGATCGGACTCGGTTTCTGCGATCATAACCACGAGCGCAAAGAGCCGCTTGCTGGTTACGAGGGAATGATGAATTTCGCGAAGGAGATTTATGCTACGGCAATGAGTCCGGTGTGGAAATTTACAAAGGAGATTAAATAGTTCATCAGTTGATCGGTTCATTCGTTGAACATACAATCAACCAATTAACGAGTTAACTAATTAACCAATCAACTAATTAACAAGTCAACAAAATGGTCGAAACAAAAACATATACATCCACCCGCAACTCATGCAAGCTCTGTGCTCCGCTTGGTGCATCACTTGTTTTCAAAGGAATTGAAGGTTGTGTTCCGTTGATACACGGAAGTCAGGGTTGCGCAACATACATTCGCCGGTACATGATCAGTCATTACAAAGAACCGGTGGATATCGCATCGAGCAACTTTAGCGAAGAAGCAACAGTGTATGGTGGTAGTCGCAACTTTATTACGGGGATTACAAACATTATAAAACAATACAAACCAAACGTGGTTGGTATAGCGTCCACTTGTTTGTCAGAAACTATTGGCGAAGATGTCCCGGGACATATCCGGAATTTCAAGGAAAATTTTGAAGGACCGGACAAAATGATTCCGACTTTCATTAATGCTTCTACGCCAAGTTATTGCGGAAGTCATGCCGAAGGATTTCACAACACGGTATTGGCAACGGTAAAAACATTAGCCGAATTCGAAAAATCAGGACAACATATCGGCATTTTTCCGGGAATGGTTTCTCCTGCGGATATCCGGTATATGAAGGAATTATTGACTTCATTCGGTATCAAGTTCACCTTGCTGCCCGATTACAGCGAAACACTGGATAACGAGTATACCTCTGAATATCAATTAATCCCGACCGGAGGAACAAAAGTACACGACATTCAACGACTTGGCAATTCGAAAGCAACGATTGAATTTGGAGCGAGATTCAATAAAGGAGTTACACGAGTAAAAAATACAGGAAGTACTCAAACAGCCGGAGAATGGCTGGAATCGACATATTCTATAAAAAATCACCAAATGCCTCTGCCTATCGGCATTTCAGCAACCGACCGTTTCGTCGATGCGCTCAAGGAAATTTCGGGGAATGAACTTCCCGAATATCATCGCAAAGAACGCGGTCGGTTAGTTGATGCCTATGTGGATGCCCACAAATATGTTTTCGGCAAGAAAGCATTATTGTACGGCGAAGAAGACTTTGTAACGGCAATGGCTGACTGGTGTAAAGAGATTGGCGTAGAACCATTTTTCAGCAAGGATTCCGACTTTGAAACACTTCGGGAAAAAGCGGAAGATTTCAAACCCGACTTTTTACTCGGCAACAGTAAAGGGTATTATATCGCTCGCGAACGCAAAATTCCGTTGGTGCGCATCGGATTCCCGATCCATGACCGTTTCGGAGCCAACAGAATGTTGCATTTAGGTTATCGTGGCACGCAGGAATTATTCGACAGAGTAGTAAATGCATTGATAGAATATAAACAAGAGAATTCACCAATAGGGTATAAGTATTTATAAATGAATTGACCTTCCCGAAAAAACAGTAAACGGTAAACAGCAAACGGTAAATGAATAAATAGTAAATAAAAGATTATGGAAACAATAGACAAAAAATTACCAGCACATCCTTGTTTTGACAAAGAAGCAAAACATACAAACGCACGTGTTCATCTTCCCGTAGCGCCTAAGTGTAACATACAGTGTAACTATTGTAACCGTAAGTTCGATTGCGTGAACGAAAGTCGTCCGGGCGTTACTTCTTCCGTTTTAAATCCTTATCAGGCGGTGGAATATCTGAAAGATTTGGATGGCAGATTGGACAATCTGGTTGTAATCGGTATTGCAGGTCCCGGCGATCCATTCGCAAATCCGGAAGAAACTATCGAAACAATGCGCAAAGCAAAGGCTGAATTTCCCGAAAAAATATTCTGTCTTTCCACCAATGGGCTGAACCTGAAACCATATATCGATGAGATTGCCGAACTGGGTGTTTCGCATGTTACTATCACTATTAACGCTGTAAACCCTGAAATCACCGCTAAAATTTACAAATGGGTGCGCTTCGAGAAACATGTTTACCGCGGAGTGGAAGGAGCTACAATCCTGATGAATCAACAGCTCGAATGTATTCCATTGCTGAAAGCCAAAGGAATTACTGTAAAAATTAATTCAATCGTTGTTCCCGGAATCAACGAAGATCATATTCCTGAAGTAGCAAAAAAATGCGCCGAACTCGGAGCAGATGTTATCAACTGCATTCCTCTGATTCCAACCGCAGAAACTCCGTTTGCCGAATTGACCGAACCCGACGCAAAAACAGTTTTCAGAATTCGCACGCTGGCTTCGGAATATTTGCCTATCATGAGCCATTGCGCTCGATGCCGTGCCGATGCCGCCGGATTGTTGGGTAAGGATTTAAGCGAAACACATACATTGTTGAAAGAATATTCGGCTTTAAAAGAAATCGAAACCGAAGGTCGTCCGTATGTAGCAGTGGCTACCAACGAAGGTTTGCTTGTAAATCAACATTTAGGCGAAGCCGACTCATTATCTATCTTCAAACAAACACCTAACGGATTCAAGTTCGTGGAATCGCGCCCGACTCCTCCTACCGGAGGTGGTGATGCACGCTGGCTCGAGATGGCAAGAATGCTTAGCGACTGCCGCGCCATTTTAGTGAGCATTGTTTTCGGATTAGCTCCCACACCGCTCA
>JBBIID010000022.1:0-11631 GCA_037446675.1 Paludibacter sp. | reverse complement strand
TCCGAAAACAATGCTCAACTCTTGCAAGGTGCACGTGGTTGAAATGACCGGATTAATCGACGAAGGACTGGAAGGTGTTTACAACAATAAACCGATTCGTTCCATAGCCAAACCCGATGCATTCAAATGTGGAAGCGGCTGTAAAGGAAATGCTCAGGGCTGTGGTTGATACACTCCAATTGATAATTCATAATTCACAATTAATAATTCTGAGTTAATTAGTTGCTCTGTAGCATGCTCTTAAAAACTTGTAACTCGTAACTTGTAACTCGTAACTAACAAAACATGAAAAAACCTAATTATCACATTTTAGTTTGCAATTCATTCAGAATTGCCGGAGATGCACAAGGTGCATGTAATAAAAAAGGAGCAAGCGACTTGCTTCAGTACATTTCGGAAGAAGCTTCCGATCGTGGTTTGGACGTAGCCGTTAGTACTACAGCTTGTCTTAATGTATGTTCACAAGGGCCTGTTATGGTTATTCATCCGAATAACTTCTGGTACGGTGGTGTTGAATCGGAAGAAGTGATCGACGAAATATTTGACGCGTTGGAAAACGACGAACTCTGCGAAAAATATTCAATTGCAGACTAACGACTAGTTACGAGGTACAAGCTACAAAAGTGTTGTAGTTGAAAACAAGTCAAGTTGTACATTCATAATATTAGTTACAAGCTACAAAAGTGTTGTAGCTAAAGACAAGTCAAGTTGTACTTTCATGACTCAAAATAAATGATTCTCGTAACTCGTAACTAACAGCTGGTAACTAATAAGTAATAAGAGTCATAAAGGCTGCCAAAGATTTAGTAAATAATTGAATAAAAGCTCAAACTTCAAACTTTCATAATTTAAAATTATACGGGTTAGTCAGCTTTTATGACTGCTTATGCTTGACCAAACAAATTGGACGAAAATTTTTTCTGATAAAACGTAATTGCGATATGAGAACTCCTTACTTTATTGATACCACACTGCGCGACGGCGAACAATCGCCGGGAGTTGTGTTTTCTCTGAACGAGAAAATACGCATCGCTGCGTTGCTCAATGCAACGGGTGTCCCTGAAATCGAGATCGGAACTCCGGCAATGGGCGAAAAGGAAATCAATGATATTCGTACAATTTGTTCTATGCGGTTCGGATTCAAAACTCTTTCGTGGTGTCGCGCCACTAAAAACGACATTCGGGCGGCCGCAAAAGCAGGAACAAACGGCGTTCATATCTCATTTCCGGTTTCGTCCATTCTTATGAATGCTATGGGAAAAGATCGTGAATGGGTTTTCAGTCAATTGCAGGAACTTATCGAATTCGCTTATCCCATGTTCGAATACGTAACTATCGGAGCACAAGATGCCTCGCGTGCCGACATCGGATTATTAAAAGATTTTGTATGTGCTACCAGCGCTTTTGGAGCATCGAGAGTTCGTTTGGCTGATACAGTAGGGCGTTTGAATCCTATGTCGACCTACGAGCTGGTTTCCAAAATACGTGAAGTAGAAAAAGAATTACCCATTGAGTTTCATGCTCACAACGATTTGGGAATGGCCACGGCCAACACGCTGGCCGCTTACATGGCCGGAGCCGAATGCTTAAGCACCACCGTAAACGGGTTGGGCGAACGGGCAGGAAATGCTCCCATGGAAGAAGTAGCTATGGCACTGGAACTAAGTCACGAAACATCTTCGCGATTGAAGACTCAAAAATTCAACGAAATATGTTCGTACGTTGCCACCATTTCCAACCGACCGACCAGCCAAAGCAAACCGATTACGGGAGGTTTGGTGCTGAGCCACGAAAGCGGCATTCACACCAGTTGCCTGATGAAAGATCGTTCCACTTACCAACTTATTCCGGCCAATAAAGTAGGTCGCAAAGAAGAAGATTTTCTGATTGGGAAACACAGTGGAAAATCGACCATCGTACACTTCCTGACGGAAGCCAACTTACCCGCAAGAGAAGAAACCTGCAACATTTTGTTGGAACTTGTAAAATCTAAAGCCGAACTTTTGAAAAGATCGATCACAAAGGACGAATTATTCGAACTTTATACCGGACTTTATTCAAAAAAGAGTCTGGAAATTGTAAACAAAAGAGATTATATAACTTAGAATGAGCCAAAGTTGCATTTCAAGCATTGAATTCAATCCCCCAACCCCCTTTTCAAAGGGGGAACAGTATGGTGCAATTGATTAACTGTTTCCAACAATACTTATTGCGTAAGAAGTCCCCTTTGGAGAAAGGGGATTTAGGGGAATTGAAGATCAATGAAAAATAATAAAACGAAACATTCTATTTTAGGTAACAATAAATATTAAAAGATATGGCACAAATTATTAATCCTGACAAGGACATGCAAAAATTGGCAATCGACAGTTTGAGATATGCCAATGGCTTTTTCTCCACTTTCTCAAAAAGTTTGAACAAGGAGAATTCCAGATTTGATAATGATATGCTTTATCAGTTCGCAGTAATCAGCGTAGAAAAATATTTCGTAGGATTACTGGCTCGATACGACTGGATGGCAACTCACCACATGCCCATAGCCCTTTACAAAGAAGCATTAGAATTCGAATCTGAATTAACTGACACCATGAAGCAAACCGCGATATTGGTTGGCAAATTCGAAGCTATCTGCTCTATCGAAGACTTTGGATACCGCACTCCATCCATCGAAGATCTGATTTCGATGGAGTCGGGTATTCAGGAAATAAAAAAACTGGTGGAAAGACGTGTTGCTGAAATGAATACAGAACAATAATAATGGAAAAAACGCTTATAATTATTAAACCTTGCGCCATAAGACGCGATTTGATTGGAGAAATTATTCATCGTTTTGAGATGAAAGGACTTCAAATGTGTGGAATAAAAATGATGCAGCTGGACGATGAAATTCTCGACGAACATTATGCTCATTTAGCCGATCGACCTTATTTCCAACGCATCAAAGATTCGATGATGAAAACACCAGTAATAGTTTGCTGCTGGAAAGGTGTGGATGTAGTGGAAATAGCACATCGCATGGCAGGAGCCACAAACGGGCGTGAAGCCGCGCTCGGCACAATCCGTGGCGATTATAGCGTTAGCATTCAGGAAAATATCATCCACACCTCGGATTCAATTGAAAATGCCAAGGTTGAGCTAAAGCGTTTTTTCAGAGACGAAGAACTTTTCGACTTCGACCAGTTAAGTGCCAGCGTACTCTACGCTACTAATGAGTTTTAATTAAAAAAAGGAAGAAAATGAAAGTACAAACCGAAGTTCAATTCTACGAACTGGAGAAAGTTCGTTTTATTACAAAAGATGCCTGCGGATTGGATATCGCTTATGCTTATGAGGATTTGGTTTTCTCGGAGCATGGATTGTTCATTATTCAATTTTCCAAAGATGGTGGAAATATTCTCGACTGCTGGTTCAACAAAGATTGCATCGAACTCAACAGAATAAATATGTTTAATTCATTAGCTAAATCGGCTACATTGAATGGAATGGAAATGTCTTACAAAGGAAAATTCGAGATGACGCAGAAGGAAGGGAAAGAGGAAATTGACATTAAATTTGATAAAATTTAATCTTTGCAGTTCATCAAAAAAATCCTGGCAATCTTTCAATTGTCAGGATTTTTTATTGGAATAACCGAAACCAGGCCTTCACTTCTTTAACCCTTCCGGCTTGTTCGTAGGTTTGACACTTCAACTCGAGGACATTAAACGCATCTTCAATTTCGTCCAAGGTAAATCCTTTTTTCTCAGTTTTAAGATGCCCTAGCAATTCCTCTCTGGTTTTGTATTTGTAGCAGGATTTTCGAAAATCAGCATCCGAATCGACCTGCGAAATAAAATTTATTGCATTTTGTAAACTCATCTTTATTTAGTTTGTAAAGTTCATAAAGTCTATAACGTTTGTAACGTTATAACGTGTTATCCTTTCATCATCACATTACCATATCATCTCATCACCACATCATCACATCATCTATGTTATTTGCTTTTTATCATCAGAACATTCCGTTTCGCAACTACTGCAAGCTCCACCACAAACATTGGCAAAGTCCAGCGTTGCTTTGTAATTAAACCTTTTGAGTTTTTTATCGTTGTAGAACCGGATATTTTCGCCCAGCGCATTGCCTTTCGACTGAAAAACCTCAAAACCTTTATTCACTAATACTTTCAACGCCATCGGGTGAATTTGTTCGGTAATAATTATCCTTACCGCCTTCCGTTCCAGTTCCAGCAAAAGTTCACCCATATCAGGTGCCAACTCAATTGTCTTCATCCAACGCCCGGCATTGGATTCGCTGTCATACAAACACAAATAACCGTTTACATTCAAGCTCGAAGCTATGGTATATTTGTTTTTTGTAGTATCTATTATCGGTATCGCTATTTTCATAACAAATTCTTTATCAAATTAATTTTCTTGTCCAAAACAACATTTTCGGTTTACTCTCTTCAAATCCAAGTTCCCTGTAAAGCGACTTGGCTACAGTATTGTCTTCGCGAACTTCGAGAGTAACTTTACAATGCCCTTTTTCAATCGATTTTATAATCAGCATCTCCATCAGCGCCTTTCCAACACCTAGTCCACGATAGTCCTTTTGCACAATAATATCGTGAACGTATAAGTATGGCTTTACATAAAACGTAGAAAAATTAACAAAACAAGTCGCTAACCCGACCACTTTATCTCCAATGATTGCAAAATGAACCTCCGCCGTAGGATGATTTGCCAACCCATCAACAAGTCTCAATTGCTGCATTTTATTTAATGGCGGAAAATCGCCCATTGGATCGGACATATAATGATTCGTCAGTTCGGCAAGCGCATTCAGGTGATCGACATTTTCAAAATCACATAATTCAAATTCAATCATAAGCCAATCATTTAAAATTTATTGTATGCGGAGTATTATTCGGTTTTTATACTTTGAAACGTTTAGCCTCAATAGCATATTTTTTCAGACGGATTCCCATCATTCGTTCGGTAATGCCCAACTGATCGGCCGCTTTAACGATGTTACCTTTCGTCATGATCAGCGCATCGATAATAATTTGTTGTTCCATCCGACCAAGAATGATTTCGAGCGTGCCGTTTTGCATTGTTTTCGATGTGGTCGCCGTTTGCAGCGATGCAGGAAGGTTATGAGCACGAATTACATGATCGGTACTCAATATGCAGGCTCTTTCAATACAGTTTTCCAATTCACGGATATTGCCCGGCCAATGGTAAACCATCAGTGTATCGATAGCCATCGAAGTGATGCGCTTGATATTTTTCCCGTGTCGCTTGTTGAATTTATCGATGAAGAAATCGGTCAGAATCGGAATATCGTTGATTCTTTCGCGCAACGGCGGAATATAAATTGGGAAAACATTAATACGATAATAAAGATCTTCGCGAAATTGATTTTTCTCGATCAATTCTTCCAAATTACGGTTCGTCGCGCAAAGAATGCGCACATCCACTTTTATCGGTTTTGTGCTTCCAATACGTTCAATTTCGCGTTCTTGCAAAACGCGAAGCAACTTTACCTGCGTGGATGCAGGAATATCGCCAAACTCATCCAAAAATATGGTTCCACCGTTTGCCGCTTCAAATCGTCCTACGCGAGCAGTGGAAGCTCCGGTGAAAGCACCCTTTTCGTGACCGAACAACTCGCTTTCGATCAAACTTTCGGGTAAAGCTGCACAATTGACCTTTACAAAAGGTTTATTTTTCCGACTACTGTTGTAATGAATGGCATCAGCGACCAACTCCTTCCCTACTCCACTCTCACCTCGAATAAGGACAGTGGCATCGGTCGAAGCAACACTATCAATCAAAGCAAAAACTTCGTTCATTTTGCCAGAATTACCTTTTATTCTTTCGGGCATAATTCTGCTGCGAAGTTCTACTTTCAGATTTTTATTTTCATTCTGAAGTTGTTCCATTTCCTCGGCATATTCCTGTCTGCGGCGCAAAGTTCGCCCAATCATGGAACCAACAATTTTCATCATGCGTAAGTCGTAATCGAATGATACGAGAGGAGCATAAACCTTGTGCATACTCATCGTCCCCACAACTTCGTCTTTATAACGAATCGGAGTACAGGCAAAAGATACATCCTTGCCATCGATAACCGTTGCAGCATCCGTAAGATTGAGGAATTCGGCAGACGACGCAATTTTGGGGAGTAGAACTTCCACTCCTGTTTCCATTACGCGTCCAATAATTCCATGTCCAATCTGGTAAGTTATGCTCTTCTTTGTATCATTTACACCATAAGAGCCTTCGATAGTTATCTGTGAATTTTCACGATTCAGCACAGTCAAAATAATGCGTTCTGCACTTAAATGTTCCGCAAGAATTTTCACAACCTCATTTAACTCAATGTCTTTATTACTCAATAAAGAACTCAGTTCGAGCAACACTTCCAACTCTTTAGCCCCATAACAATTGGAACCATTAAACTTACACAATGTTTCCATACATCTACCTTTACAAACCTTTTGATACCTATTTATCTCAAAAACAATCTTTCGTCTGCAAATTTACTTATTTTTATGTCTATTTGAAAACATATTTTTATAAAATCTTTCAAAATTCCAAATTTTAACTCATTTTTCTGACATAAATCACCATTATCACCCCGCAATTTGAATCAAAAGATATCAACTTGAAAGAAAATAATGTTGAGCAAGAAAAAAAATGTATTTTTGTGAATCAAAAATCAGAACATTGGAAAGCAACGAAACATTAACCTTAAAAAACATTAAACTCGACAAAGCATGGTATTAAATTATATTTGGATCGGATTTTTATTGATTGCGTTTGTTGTAGCAATTTTTGAGCTTATTTTCCATGGCAACACACAAATTTTCACCGACATTATCAGCGCGGCTTTTGGTTCTGCCAAAACAGGTTTCGAAATTTCATTAGGACTCACCGGAGTCCTCTCGATGTGGCTTGGAATTATGAAAATTGGGGAAAAAGGGGGTGTGATTAATGCTTTCGCACGGGTGGTAGCTCCATTTTTCTCAAAAATTCTGCCCGGCGTACCGAAAGATCATCCGGCACTTGGTAGCATTTTTATGAATGTTTCGGCCAATATGTTGGGACTTGACAATGCTGCAACGCCTATGGGATTAAAAGCCATGAAGGAACTTCAGGAATTGAACCCGAATAAAGACAAAGCTTCCGATGCCATGATTATGTTCCTCGTTCTGAACACTGCCGGGCTTTGCCTTATTCCCATCAGCATTATGGTCTACAGAGCACAGTTAGGCGCAGTTAACCCAGCCGATGTGTTTTTGCCTATCGTTATAGCCACTTTCGTGGCATGGATAACCGGAATGATTAGTGTCGCGCTGATCCAAAAAATAAATCTTTTCGACAAAACAATTCTACTTACATTAACCGGATTAATCGGATTCATTTCATTACTCATTTATTTCTTAAGCCATCTTTCACAAGACGAGGTTACAAAATATTCGACATTTGCGGCCAACTTCTTACTCTTTTCCATTATCATTGCATTTATAGTAATGGCGTTAATAAAAAAAGTAAATGTCTACGATTCGTTTATCGAAGGAGCAAAAGAGGGTTTTCAGGTGGCCATTGGCATAATACCTTATTTGATTGCCGTTTTGGTGGCCATTGGTATGTTTCGGGCATCAGGCGCTATGACTATGCTCACAGATGGAATTTCATGGTTGATCGGCTTAACCGGAATTAATACCGATTTTGTTGGTGCACTCCCCACAGCACTCATGAAACCATTGAGTGGAAGTGGTGCACGCGGCATGATGGTTGATACAATGTCATTACATGGAGCCGATTCGTTTTTAGGAAGATTATCATGTATTATTCAGGGCTCTACCGATACCACTTTTTACATTCTGGCAGTTTATTTTGGATCGGTTGGCATTAAAAATTCGCGATATGCGGTTGCTTGCGGTTTACTGGCCGATTTGGCCGGAATAGTCGCAGCAATCCTTTTGGGATATTTATTTTTCCACTCTTAATCTCAACTAACAATTTGTAACAATGATTCAATATATAACAGAAGAGGTAAAACTCCCAAGTATTCAAAAAACTCAAATAACCCGGTGGATTAAAGACACAGCAGCTGAATACAACAAAAAAACAGGCGAGATTGTGTTTATTTTTTGCAACGATGAGCGAATTCTGGAAGTGAACAATAAATATCTTCAGCACGACTACTTCACCGATATTATAACTTTCGATTACAGCGAAGGAGCTATTATTTCTGGCGATATTTTTATTAGCATCGACACCGTTGCCAGCAATGCAACCGAATTTGAAGTGAGTTTTGAAGCCGAAATTAATCGCATTATGATCCATGGCATCCTGCATCTTTGCGGACAGGATGATAAAACAACGGAATCGCGGGAAATAATGACTCAAAAAGAAAATCTGGCACTCAAGAGGCTCTCAGAATATTGATAAAAAATCATATTTTTTATAGCTTTTGCCTCAAAAACCTGCGAACTCCGTAATTTTGCAATTTTTTGTTAAATAAAGCCAACCCGTAATGTGCTATTTATCATCATTTAAAAGATTATCACTACTTTTGTTGCAGTATTTTACATAGAATGATAAAATTTAAACGCAAAAATCACGTTGTAAGTCTAATTAAAATATACTCATTGAATACACTATGAATATGAAATTGATTAGATTATTTTTTGCATGTTTTTTATATTTCTATTCGATTACGGCACAAGCGCAGGAATTCGAAAAAAACTCCTACAAGGCTGAAATCGGTGTCCTCGGGGGAGCTTCGTTTTACCTTGGAGACAACAACGATATTTTGTTTAACAACCAAAATTCAGCTTACGGGGCCTTTTTCAGGTATAATTTCGATACGCGCTTTGCTTTGAAAGCTGAAATGATAAGCACAGCGGTATTGGGTAGCGACTTCGATCCGAATAATATTTATGCCAGTGATATAACGGCTGAATTTAATTTTTTTGATTTGGAAAGAAATCCATACAAACGGTTCAGTAAACCACTTTCGCCTTATATTTTTGGCGGTGTTGGGATATTTACCGACATGTATGCCGGACAATTCAGCAATATACCGAATTTCATAAGTTTACCTTTTGGGTTCGGTCTGAAATTAAAAATGGGACATCGTTTGAACGCAAACATACAATGGACAGGAAGACTTTCGCTTTTGTCCGACAACATGGAAGACAATCCGGCATTCGATAATCCCAAAGGCTTAAATGGCAGCAATGTGCTCAATAACGACTTTTTGTCGACAATAACGGTTGGAATCAGTTTCGACATTTGGAAGAAAAAATGTGACTGTTTGAACAACTCTATAAAAAAGTAAAAAGACCTAACCAAGACTTTTATGTCATCATTTAAAGATAAAATTGATAAATCACGACTACCAAAGCATGTTGCCATTATAATGGATGGTAATGGTCGCTGGGCTAAAGAACGTGGTTACGACAGAATTTTCGGACATCAAAATGGTGTTACATCGGTTCGGGAAACAACAGAAGCCGCTGCCGAAATCGGAATTGATTATCTTACATTATATGCTTTTTCTACAGAAAACTGGAATCGTCCTCAATCGGAGGTCGATGCTTTAATGGAGTTATTGGTCGATACGATTGAAAAAGAAACTCCTACGTTAAATAAAAATAATGTTCGATTGTTCGCAATTGGTGATTTGAGCAGGATGCCCGAATCGGCAAGCGAAAAACTAAAACGTTGCATAAAACAAACCGAAAAAAATACTGGTTTAACTTTGGTTCTGGCGTTGAGCTATTCTTCGCGCTGGGAAATAACAAATGCCGTAAAAAACATTTGTAAAAAAGTGGAATCAGGCACGCTTACCATCGACAAAATTACCGACGAAGTAGTAAGCCAACATTTAACAACGCATTCGATCCCCGATCCCGATCTGATGATCCGAACCAGTGGCGAAGAGCGAATAAGTAATTTTCTTTTATGGCAATTGGCCTATAGTGAATTGTATTTTACAAAAATTCATTGGCCTGCTTTCCGAAAAGAAAATTTTTATGAAGCAATATATGAATTCCAACAACGTGAGAGACGTTTTGGGAAATGATATAAACAACACAGCAAAAAAAAATCAGAAAAGTACTTCGTCACATTTAATATTCTTATGAATTATAAAACGCTCTTCTTATTTTCTCTACTTTTCATTTTCAGCCAACTAGCACTGGCACAAACCGACACACCAAACGACACCACTAGCTTGCCGGTTATTGAATATTCAAACGCAGCTCCTAAGTACGAAATTGCCGACATCAAGGTGACGGGAGCCAGCAACTATGAGGACTTCGTTCTAATCGGGTTCTCCGGTTTATCTGTTGGTGATATGATTAATGTTCCCGGCGATGCCATCACCAACGCTGTGAAACGTTTTTGGAAACAAGGACTTTTTTCAGATGTAAAGATATTGGCAACAAAGATTAAGGATGGAAAAATCTGGTTGGAAATCGTATTAAAAGAGCGTCCAAGAATTTCGGAAATCAACTACAATGGGTTGAAGAAAAACGAGATAGAAGATCTTGACCTGAGAATGGGATTGGTAAAAGGAAACCAAATCACTCCTAATATTTCGGACAGAGCAAAAAAGGTGATTGAGAAATACATGGAAGAAAAAGGATTTCTCAATGTATCGGCAAACGTCTACCAAAAGAATGATCCGAATAAACCCGGGCATGTTATTGTGGACATCGATGTTGACAAAAAACTTAAAACAAAAGTTCATGCTATTTTCGTAACAGGAAACAAAGCTTTATCTTTCAACAAGATAAACAAGGCTATGAAAAAAACGAACGATCGTAATTGGCGTAACTTCTTCCGCACTAAAAAGTTCGTAAAAGAAGAATACGAAAAAGATAAAGTGGCGTTGATAGAGAAATACAATGAAGTTGGATACAGAGATGCTTATATCGTAGCTGATAGCGTTGTCCGCTTCGATGACAAAACCGTTGATGTTTACCTTACTGTAGACGAAGGGAAAAAATATTATTTCCGTAGCATAAAATGGATCGGAAACACGATTTATCCTTACGAATATCTTGATGCCGTTCTCAACATTAAAAAGGGCGATGTATACAACCACAAAAATCTTATGGATAGGTTGGAAAAAGATGACGATGCTGTAAGTAAGTTATATCAAAACAGAGGCTATTTATTCTTTCAGATAGATCCTGTTGAAGTTCAAATCGACAATGACTCCATCGATCTTGAAATGAGAATGTTCGAAGGAAAACCAGCGACTATCAACGAAATTGGCATTAAAGGAAATACCCGTGTTTACGAACATGTTGTTCGTCGCGAATTAAGAACGAAACCCGGTCAACTTTACAGCCAGGAAGACATTATGCGATCGTTGAGCGAACTGGCACAAATGGGGCATTTCGATCAGGAAAAACTGGTTCCGGATATTCAACCCGATCCCGAAAACGGAACTGTTGACATTACTTACCAACTAGAGACCAAAGGGAGTGATCAGATAGAATTTTCAGCGGGTTGGGGAGCTACAGGCGTTGTTGGTAGTATCGGCTTGAAATTCAGCAACTTTGCAATTCAAAATCTATTCAGACCCGAAACATATCGTATTGTACCTCAGGGCGAAGGACAAAC
>JBBIID010000021.1:0-14765 GCA_037446675.1 Paludibacter sp. | reverse complement strand
CCGATCCGAATTTTTCTATTCAATTAGGACAAACAGTAACCAAAGGGATTGAATTTGACATTCGCGGACAAATAACCGACGAACTGGATGTGACGGCTAACTACGCCTACACCGATGGTATAGTAACGGAAGATACCGATCCGGCGAAAGAAAATATCACCATACCGGGCATTAGCAAACACATAGGTAATGCATGGCTAACTTATCGTTTCAAAGACAAAGCATTGAAAGGATTAGGACTGTCGCTTGGCGCACAATATCAGGCAGGACGTACTTCGTGGTATGTTTTTGATGGAACAAGCCAGCCGCTGCCCGACTATTTCCGATTGGATGGAGCTATATCGTATCAGCTGAATAAATTTACTATTTCGATGAATGTAAATAACATTACCAGCAATTACCTCTATTCTGGAGCTTACTACAACTGGGGTGGATTTTATTACTGGCAGTCGGAAGCGCTTATCAATTCGAGATTAAACATTACATATAAATTCTAAAAAACAAGACTCCCCAAACTCTGATAATTATATTGTTAGTATTAAATTAGTAAAAAAAGACCAACCTTAGCTATCATCCATTTTTGTTCCCTTCAGAGTTTGGGGAGTCATTCTTAAATATGAAAAAGATATTTCATCAAATTCACCTTTGGCTCGGACTTTTGTCCGGGCTATTGGTTTTTATAATTGCTTTTACCGGAGCCCTCTACGCATTTCAGGAAGAAATAGACAATCTGGCAAAATATAAATATGTGGAGGTTCAGTCGGCACCTATTATGCCACCAACAGCTCTGACCAAAATTGCAGAACAACAATTGCCCGGAAAAGAACTCCATGGTTTAAAATACAACAATGCCGGAAAAGCAGTAGAAGCCATTTTTTACGGATATAATCCGTCTTATTACGACATAATTTACATAAATCCGTACACCGGAGAAGTGCTGAAAGTGAAGGACATGAACAAGGATTTTTTCCGCTTCATCATGCAGGGACATTTTTACCTTTGGCTGCCTCCGCAAATAGGGCAACCTATCGTAGCATGGTCAGTTCTTATTTTTGCTTTGGTGCTCATTTCCGGACTTATTATATGGATTCCGAAAAGCTGGAAAAGCTTCCGAAACCGCACATGGTTTCGCTGGGACAAAAACACAAAATGGCCGCGTATCAACTTCGATTTGCATGTAGTGGGCGGTATTTATGCCTCTGTGTTCGGACTTATTTTTGCCACTACAGGTCTGGTTTGGGGATTTCAGTGGTTTTCGCAGGGTTATTACAAAGTGGTTGGAGGCAAAAAATCGTTAGCCTACACCGAAGTGCTTTCAAACAAACAACATCAGTTCGATTCGCTTGCAACAACTCCGGCTATTGATCGGCTTTGGAAACAAATGCTCAACGAATATCCCAATGCAGCATATATCGAAGTGCATCCGCCACACAACGATAGCGTTGCCTTGCCAATTCACGCTACCGAGCAAGATGGGAAATATTGGAAAACCGACTATCGTTATTTCGATCAACACACTTTAAAGGAAATTGAAGTGGATAATATTTACGGTAAGCTAAAAGATGCCAATGCCGCCGATAAACTTTTCAGAATGAATTACGAAATTCATACAGGAGCTATCCTGGGTTTACCTGGCAAGATAATCGCTTTTTTAATGAGTTTGCTTATTGCTAGCTTACCTGTAACAGGCTTCGTCATTTGGTTGAAGAAGAAAAGAAAGAACAAAAGGAAATTATTGAAATAGATGAACATTTGTTGAGACAAGATAGGGCGCATAACCTTTTAGCTTCACACCATTTCTTAGTATAAAAACAGTAAAATTCAATCCTAACCAGATAATATAAAAGTAACAGCAGGGCGTGATTTATAATCACGCCCTGCTGTGTTATGAAATTTGTAATTAGCTTATTTATATTATCTTTGCAACAAATTTTAAACATAAGATTGTTTCTTCTACTGACGATGCCAACCAAAATATCTTAAAGTATAATGTACAAAGCAGTCACTTTCTTTCCATTCTGAACAAATCGAAAAAATGCTTTGTTCAACATAAGTTCACCGTCCGATTGACGGACAAGCTATTTGACAAAAAACAATTTACTTACACATGAAAACGAACAAATCTCATTTGATCCGAAATATCAAATTTGAGTACCGAATTACACTCGGATATTTGGTTTTTGGCTTCCTTTGGATTTTTTTCTCAGATGAGCTGCTCGATTTAATTGTTATAAACCATGAGCTCCTGACAAAATTCCAAACCTACAAGGGCGTTTTCTTTATTTTCACGACCTCTGTATTCTTGTATTTTTTCGTAAAAAAACACATGAAAAGTTTAAGATTTGCTGAATTGAAACTTATTGAAAGCGAATCTCATTACAAAGCATTGTTCAATAATAATCATTCCATCATACTGCTTATAAATCCATCCAATGGCGAAATTGAAGATGCAAACCCGGCTGCTTGCCAATACTATGGTTGGACTCACACTGAATTGTGCAGCAAAAACGTTTATGACATCAATGTTGTAGATAGAAATCTGGTGACTGCCAGACTACAGGCTGTGGAAGCTCAAATGCAATACCATTTCGTTGTAAAGCACCGCCTTGCAAATGGCGAAATAAGAGATGTAGAAGTATTTTCGAACCCTATACATACCGGGGACAGAACCATGATTTATTCAAACATTCACGATATAACTGAACAACTAATTGCAGAGTTGGAACTCCGAAAGCTTTCCACAGCGGTGGAACAAAGCCCCGTTGCAATATACATCACTAATCCTGCTGGGAAAATAGAATATATCAATCCAAGAGTTACTCAACTAACTGGGTTTTCGTGTGATGAACTGCTGAACGAAGACACAAGAATATTCGGTTCTGGCGAAAAATCGAAACAAGAATATGCTGAACTGTGGCAAACCATAAACGCAGGAAACATATGGAGTGGTGAATTTCATAACAAGAAAAAAAATGGAGAGCTTTATTGGGAATCGGCCACCATTTCTCCTATTTTCGACACCATCGGGCAAATAACACATTTTCTGGCAATAAAAGAAGATATAACCGACCGGAAACGAGCAGAAATTGCATTGAATAAATCGGAAAAACTATTACGAAAATTTGCATCGCACCTTCAGAATGTACGGGAAGAAGAAAAAGTGGCCATTGCCCGCGAGATTCATGACGATCTTGGACAAACCTTAGTTGCTCTTAAAATTGACATGGGCTTACTTAAAACAAAGCTGGATAAATTAAGTGATTTCAATGATTCTAAAATCATAACAGACAATTTTGTTGATATAGTGAATCTTATAGATAAAACGATTAAAACAGCACGGAGGATTATGAGTGGGTTGCGCCCTGAACAACTTGAAATTAACGGTTTTGCAAATACAGCAATATCTTACCTCCGAGAATTTGAGGAAAGACATCAAATAAGTTGTGAATTTATCTCCGAAATTTTAGATATTGAAATGAGTTCGCAGCAATCTCTTGTATTTTTCCGAATTCTTCAGGAGTCACTTAATAATGTAGCCAAACATTCCAGAGCCACTTTAGTGAAAATTTATTTCAGAATTGAATCCAACAAACTAATCCTCGAAATTGTCGACAACGGAATAGGCTTTGACAAAAATAATAGTGGCAGAAAAGACTCATACGGCATGATAGGGATGAAAGAAAGAGCGGTTTTGTTGAATGGCGAGTTAGATATTATAAGCGAAATTGGTAAAGGGTCGCGCGTTCGGGTCGAAATACCGTGGAATACCAAATAATTCAGTCCATTATACCAAAAGTCGGTTTACTTCTGTTGATTAAATGTTTTGCAACAATTTACACAATTGCGGGCACACATTACGAAACTTTAACGCCCAATTTTAGTTCTTACGAAGTTTTTTATTCTAATTTTGCATCAACTTTTTTCTGCAACAATTGTTTAACAGTTAAATGAAAAAAATCTTATCCATACTATTTGCTATCGTGCTTCTGCTTTCAGGGCTGCATATTTCCATGTCCACACATCTTTGTGGAGGCGAAGTTGCTGCTGTGAAATGGTCGGTTTCGCACCAATTGGCCAATTGCGGTATGGAGACAGCGGACGTAAACGACCAAACGGATAAAACCTCGGTCGAAGCTGAAAGCTGTTGCAAGAATGAGATTGCCAATTTCACGGTTGACTCCAATTACAGCGGATATTCATTGCAGCTCAATGCGCCAACCATGCAATTGTTGCAGGTCTTTTATATTCCTGAAGTTGTTGGTTTGTCAGGCGATATGGCAAGTGCCAATATGCACACAAATGCGCAGCCACCCGGGGTTTTTCCCGTCAGTGCTGTAACCCAGCCCCGCATTTGTGTATTTCTGATTTAAATTTTCCTTTTTCTACCTCTACATTCTCTTCTTGAGATTTAGACATACATGTTCATGTGTTTCTTATTTGGAAATACATGAATAATCGTATCTTTATATTTTTTTCAAATAAATTTCAAACAAGTAAGTCGTTCAACTCTTGTATTTTGTCTCGACAACTCAGCGGGATAAATGTTAGCGTCGGCTTCATAATTATCTATCAAAAAATGAAAACTCTAAAATATATTCTCGCAGCAATTATTGCTGTAACATTCAGTGTAAACTCATTTGCTGCAAGCAAAACAGAAACAATAAAAGTATCGGGCAACTGCGAAAGTTGTAAAGTACGAATTGAAAAAGCAGCAACAACAGAAGGTGTTACAAAGGCAATTTGGGATAAGAAAACAAAAAATCTTACTCTTGTATACGATGACGCGAAAGTAAAAAGCGATGACATACAAAAGAAAATCGCTGCCGCAGGTCACGACACACCAAAATACAAAGCAACCGACAAAACCTATAATGCTTTACCGGGATGTTGCAAGTACAGATAAACAGACATTTATTTACCTTTAAATATATTAGCTAAAATGAAAAAAGTAATTTTAATGCTGGCAGTAGTAACATTTACTGCATTTGCGTTCAGCGCATGCGGAAACAAATCCGCAAAAACAGAGAGTGAAACCACAGAACAAGTTGTGGCGAGTAACAAAGCATACATTTGCCCAATGCATCCCGAAATTGGAAGCGATTCTGCCGGTGTATGCTCGAAATGCGGTATGGATCTGGTGGAAAACACCGCTATGACTAAAGATTCCACTATGACTATGCCGATGGATAGCATGAAGTAACATCTCCTATGGAGATAAGATGAACGCAAATTTCGTAAATTTTCACAAATTCGCAGAAGTTAGAAGCGACTGTGAAATTTGTTCTTACAAGTTTGCCTTGCGATTATTTGCGGAATTTGCGTTCAAAAAATTTCTTTGACATCCTCTTTTATTATAAATATTCGAAAGATAAATTATTGGAATAAAGTATTTAAACGGTAAATAAAATGCTAAACAAACTAATAAAATTCTTTCTCGAGAACAAAATGATTACGATCATTCTAATGGTTGTATTCATTTTGCTGGGAACAGTATATGCACCTTTCAACTGGCACACAGGCCTGCTGCCGCGCAATCCGGTAAACGTTGATGCCATTCCTGACATTGGCGACAACCAACAGATTGTAGCAACAGAATGGATGGGCCGTTCGCCAAAAGATATAGATAACCAGATTAGTTATCCGCTCACCACTGCCCTGCTTGGAATCCCCGGAGTAAAAACCATTCGGAGCACTTCCATGTTCGGTATGTCGTTCATCTACATCATTTTCGATGACGATGTGGAATTTTACTGGAGTCGTTCGCGTATTCTCGAGAAACTAAATTCATTGCCCAAAGGCACATTGCCCGAGGGAGTACAACCCACACTTGGCCCGGATGCCACAGCATTGGGACAAATATTCTGGTACACACTGGAAGGTCGCGACCCGAAAACGGGAAAACCGACTGGCGGTTGGGATCCTCAGGAACTGCGAACCGTTCAGGATTATTACGTGAAATACGGATTGTCGTCGGCAAGCGGTGTTTCCGAAGTGGCTTCCATCGGTGGTTTCGTAAAAGAATATCAGGTGGATATCGACCCGAATGCCATGAAATCGTTTGGTGTTTCGGTAATGGACATTATGAAAGCCGTGAAAGAAACCAACCTCGATGTTGGCGCGGAAACCATCGAACTGAACAAAGTCGAATACGTTATTCGCGGACTCGGTTATATTAAAAATCTGGATGATCTGCGCGAAGCAGTTGTTGCCGAAAGAAATAATATTCCGGTACGTGTTGGCGACGTAGCAAATGTGAGCTTTGGTCCGGCGACCCGAAGAGGTGGATTAGATAAAGATGGTGTGGAAGCCGTAGGTGCTGCCGTTGTAGCCCGTTACGGTTCGAATCCAATGGAAGTGATCGACAATGTAAAGAAAAAAATTGCCGAAATTGCTCCGGGAATGCCACAAAAAACGCTGCCTGATGGCACGGTTTCAAAAGTAACGATAGTTCCGTTTTACGATCGCACCGGATTGATAAAGGAAACGATAGGAACGCTGGAATCGGCTTTAAGTCACGAAATTCTGATTTCTATTATTGTCATCATCATTCTGGTGCTGAATCTTCGTGCTTCAGTCCTGATTTCAACATTGCTGCCAATAGCAGTTTTGATGACTTTCATCGTGATGAAATGGACAGGCGTAGAAGCTAATATTGTGGCACTTTCGGGAATTGCCATTGCCATTGGTGTGATGGTGGACGTTGGAATTGTATTTGTCGAGAACATTATCCGGCATCTTGAAATGCCCGAAAATGTAGATGCCAAAGGCAAAAATCTGACAAAAATCATTTTCACCGCCACAACGGAAGTTTCGTCAGCCATAACAACGGCTCTGGGCACTACAGTAGTCAGCTTTCTTCCCGTGTTTGCTATGCAGGCAGCCGAAGGGAAATTGTTCCGACCGCTGGCTTTTACCAAAACATTTGCTTTGCTGGCTTCGTTCCTGCTGGGAATTATTGTATTACCAACGCTGGCAAATATTCTGTTCTCAGTAAAATTCGACCGAAAACGAATTAGCCGCATCTTCAACAGCATACTCATAGCCGCGGGAATATTATTCGTCCTGTTTTGGGGACAATGGCCGGCACTGGCTTTGGTGTTGATTGGTGTAAATAATCTCTATCAAAATCGTTGGCCGGAGCAAAAGAAAGAAATGCCGAATTACATCAATATTGGAATTACTTTGCTCATTGCCGTTTGGTATCTGACGGCTGAATGGTTGCCGCTGGGTGCATCAAACTCAGGTTTCGCGAACTATATTTTCGTGGCTGCTTTAATAGCTATTGTACTGGGTATTTTGTTATCCATTGTTCATTTTTATGTCCCCATCCTGCGGTGGGCGTTGCATAACAAATGGAAATTTATGATTCTGCCTATTTTTACCATATTCTTCGGAATGTTGGCATGGCAAGGAACCGACAAGCTGTTCGGATTTATGCCCGATTTTGTAAAAAACACTTCCGCTTGGCAAAGCATTAATAAAACATTCCCCGGCATGGGAAATGAATTTATGCCTGCGTTGGATGAGGGTTCGTTTTTGCTAATGCCAACAAGCATGCCACACAGCGGGATTGAAAAAAATCAGGAATATGTGGAAATGCTGGACAAACGGTTAGCATCCATTCCTGAAGTGGATCTGTCGGTTGGAAAATGGGGAAGAATTAATTCCGCACTCGACCCGGCTCCAGTACAAATGTTCGAAAACACAATCAATTATGTGCCGGAATATTTGCTTGATGAAGATGGGCACCGAATGCGATTCAAGGTCTACAGAGATGGCGATTTTATGTTGCAAGATGGCACAACTTACAATATCGAACGGGACGGATATCGAAAACTTACGTTGAAAGAGCTTATCCCCGATTCGCACGGCGACAATTTCCGCTTGTGGCGACCTGAAATAAAATCGCCCGACGATATTTGGGATGAGATTGTGAAAGTAACCAACATTCCGGGATTAACTTCTGCACCGAAATTGCAGCCAATACAAACCCGTTTGGTGATGCTTTCCACTGGGATGCGTGCTCCAATGGGACTTAAAGTATTCGGACCCGATTTGGAAACCATCGAAAAAACGGGAATTAAGCTGGAATCAATGCTCAAAAAAGTCCCTTCGATACAGGCTGCATCTGTGTTTTACGACCGGGCGGTGGGCGCTCCGTACATTGAAATAAAACTTAACAGAAAAGCCTTAGCCCGTTACGGAATGACGGTGGAAAATGTTCAGAATGTATTAGAAATGGCGGTAGGCGGTATGTCGCTTGGAAACACCGTGGAAGGACGTGAACGCTTCCCGATCCGAATTCGTTATGCCCGCGAACTGAGAAATTCGCCTGAAGCGTTGAAGAAAATTCTGATCCCGACCATGACCGGAGTGCAGGTTCCGTTAGGCGAACTGGTGGATATCAATTACACCCGTGGCCCGCAAATGATACGAAGCGAAAATACATTCCTGAACGGATATGTAATTTTCGACAAAGTAGCCGGAAAAGCGGAAGTGGATGTGGTAGAAGAAGCTCAGCATTTTTTGAAAAGTAAAATTGACAGCGGAGAACTGGTGTTACCTCCCGGCGTGAGTTATTCTTTTGCGGGAAATTACGAACAGCAAATAAGAGCCACAAAACGGTTGGCGATAGTTATTCCGATAAGTCTTGTACTCGTATTTCTGCTTTTATTTTTCCAGTTCAAAACTTTTACAGCGTCATCTATCCATTTCTCTGGCGTATTCGTTGCTTTTGCCGGCGGGTTTATCATGCTGTGGCTTTACAGTCAGCCGTGGTTCCTGAACTTCTCGGTGGCTGGTGTGGAAATGCGACATTTGTTCCAAATCCATACGATAAACATGAGTGTGGCCGTTTGGGTGGGATTCATTGCCTTATTTGGCATTGCCACCGACGATGGCGTTATTATGGGAACATATATTCATCAGGTATTTGAAAAGGAAAAACCGACAACGATCGAAGCGGTTCGCGAGGCGGTGATTCATGCCGGACAAAAAAGGGTTCGTCCCGCGATGATGACTGCGGCGGTAGCTATTATTGCTTTGCTTCCCGTTCTGTCGTCCAACGGAAAAGGGGCTGACATTATGGTACCTATGGCGATTCCTACATTCGGCGGGATGATTATCCAAATCATGACCATGTTTGTTGTGCCCATTCTGCAATGTTTTTGGAGGGAAGGCGAAATTAAAAAATCGACATCAAAATCCCTAAAGGAAGTTTAAAAAACTCATTTTGAAAACAATTATTATGAAACGATTAATATATTTTCTGCTGTGTATTTCCTTATCGGTTTCAGGTCAGAATAATTTAAACGATTATCTCGAACTGGCAGGCAAGCAGAATCCCGAGATACAAGCAGCTTTTTATCAGTATTCCGCCGCAATGGAAAAAGTTCCACAGGTAAGTTCGCTGCCCGATTTGCAATCGTCACTCGGAGTTTTCCTGCAACCAATGGAATTGTTGGGCGGAAATCAGGTTGCCAGTGTTCAGCTAATGCAAATGTTTCCCTGGTTCGGAACGCTGACAGCATCGAAAAACGAAGCGGCATTAATGGCAAAAGCCAAATTTGAAGCATTCAATTCTGTGAAATCATCTGTTTTTTATCAGGTGAAAGCCAGTTGGTATCAATTGGTGAAGTACGACAAGGAAATCGCTCTAGTAGATGAAAACATCTCTTTGCTGGAATCGCTGGAAAAAATTGCACTGGTCAAATTTCAGTCTCCCGTTTCGTCGGGCAGTTCGAATGCAGCAATGTCAGGTTCGGGTTCCAGCATGAAATCGGGTGCTACGAATAGTATGAGTGGCATGAATGGTTCACCGACTCAACCGATAAAGCAAAAAGTGGACAATTCTTCTGCTGGAAACGAAATGTCGACGGGAATGAATACAGCGACTGGTGGTTTGCAAAATGTATTGAGGATCAGAATGGAGATTCTGGAACAGAAAAACCGGGTTGCACAACTCAAAGATCAGCGAAAGACAGAAGAAAGCAGCTTTAATGCCCTTCTGAATCGCAATCTGAATATTCCTGTGGAAATTAGTCAGGAGTTAGAAATGAAACTTCTGCCTTCGGACAGATTGGCGCTCTCTGACAGTATTCTGGCGCGAAACCCTATGTTGGCAATGGTTCAGCGCGAAACCGAATCGTACACTTACATGGAACAAAAAGCGAAGAAAATGGGACTGCCGATGATTGGTTTGGGAGTAAATTATATGGTTATCGAACCACGAACGGGCAACACCGCGATGATGAACGGAAACGATATGATTATGCCAATGGTTTCGGTTTCCATTCCTATTTACCGAAAAAAATATACAGCCATGCAAAACGAAGCCAAATATATGCGACAAGCCGGAATCGAACAGGCGGCGGGTATGAAAAATAATTTGCTGGTACAATACCAACAAATTCTACTGCAAATTGATAATGCTGCCCGCAATGTTACGTTGTACAAAGAACAAGAAAATCTGGCTCGGAAGACAACAGAACTATTGCTGACAGACTTTAGCACGACAGGAACTAATTTCGAAGAAACACTTCGGATGCAAATGAAAGTTCTCGATTACAGCTTTAAACATATCGAAGCTATTATTGACAACAACACCGCCGTTGCGAACATCGAAATGCTTTTAAACTATCAAAAGACACATTAATAAATTAAACACAAAGACACGAAGACATAAATCATGTTTAACATCTGAAATGGCTTAGTATCAAAAACATATTATTTAAACTAACAAATAAATGATTAATTAAACTCGAAGTCAGAAAGGAATAAATAATATTTAGCGTCCTTGTGTCTTAGTGTTAAAAACATATTATTATGAAAATACCTGATTTTCTTTCAAACAAATATATAAAAAGCGGACTACTCGTCCTGGCCGGGTTGTTCTTAGGGTGGTTGTTTTTCCACTCATCCGGAAAAAGCGAAGTTGCTGACGAGAAAACAGCCGTACACGAACACTCCGAAACGGAGAAAACGATTTGGACATGCTCCATGCATCCGCAAATAAAAATGGACAAACCGGGCTTGTGCCCCATTTGCGGAATGGAATTAATTCCGTTGAACAAAACGGCAACCGCCGATGCCACTTCCGTAACTATGAGCGAATCGGCCATGAAACTGGCTGAAATCCAAACATCGGTAGTCACCAAAGGTAAAGCATCGAAAGAAGTTCGGCTTTACGGAAAAATACAACCTGACGAAGAACGCCTGCAATCGCAAACAGCACATATTCCGGGACGAATCGAAAAGTTATTCGTGAATGTTACCGGGCAAGTGATAAAAAAAGGACAACGCATTGCTTCGGTTTATTCGCCCGAACTGATTACGGCACAAAAAGAATTGCTACAAGCCGCTTCGCTAAGCGATAAATATCCGGCAATTCTGGAGTCGGCACGCGAAAAGCTGCGCAACTGGAAACTGTCGGAAAAGCAAATACAAACACTGGAATCGTCCTCTAAGGTCATAACTATGTTTGATATTTACGCCAACACTTCCGGCATTGTTTCGGACATAAAAGTGAACGTGGGCGATTATATCAACAAAGGTTCCGTTCTTTTCGATGTGGCCGATTTGTCGACCGTATGGGCGGTGTTCGATGCGTACGAATCCGATTTACCATGGATATCGTTAGGACAAAATGTTCAGTTCACGACACAGGCTTTGCCAGGAAAAGTTTTTTCCGGAAAAATATCTTTCATCGATCCGGTTATCGATCCGGCAACACGAACAGCTCGCGTAAGAGCGGCAATTCCGAACGGCAAACTCGAACTGAAACCGGAATATTTTATCGATGGGGTATTGGAATCGTCGTTGAAAAGTTCTAACAACCAACTGATCATTCCTCAGTCTTCCGTATTGTGGACGGGGAAACGTTCGGTGGTGTACATAAAAGTTCCGAATGCCTCCACTCCTACTTTCCAAATGCGGGAAATTACGCTGGGCGAAGCGATGAACGACGCTTATGTGGTAGAATCGGGATTAAACGAAGGCGATGAAATTGTCACCAACGGAGCTTTCAACATCGATGCTGCTGCACAACTCGAAGGCAAACCGAGCATGATGAACCGTGAAGAAAATAACGGGACCATGGACAATAAAGCCGGAATGAAAATGAGTGCTGATGCAACAGCTAGCAAAACGATAATAGTTTCCGGCAATTGCGATATGTGTAAGGACAGAATAGAAAAAGCGGCAAAGTCGGTAGCGGGAGTAAGTTCCGCCGTGTGGAATTCGGATAACAAGCTGTTGAATGTTCGCTATCTCGCAGCAAAAACAAATCCGGACGCTATTCAAAAAGCAATAGCAAAAGCCGGACACGACACTGAAAAATACAAAGCAGCCGACAGTGACTACAAAAAGTTGCCTGAATGCTGTTTGTATCGTTTTTAAACGTTCAAAAGTCTGCGAACACTTTAAGGTCTTAAATACAATCTTAGTTTACCTAACAGGTTCAAAAAACCTGTTAGGTATTTTTATCTCCGGGAGATTCGCGCAATAATAAAACCATCAGAAAAACTAAATAGAAAATCAGCCGCTTAGATTCCTTTCTGGTTGTTAATTGTAAAATTTCTTTTATATATTTGCGAAAGATATTTACGTAAAGACGATTTTTATCCTCGCTGGCGCGGATTTGTAATCCGTGCCAACATGTATTAGAAAATTAGAATAGGCACAGGTCTCAGACCTACGCCAGCATGTAAAATAAACAATGAAACAAATTCTTACGATCATATTGATTTTTACCCTTTCGGTCGTTACACTAGCGCAAACAAAAACAGCAAAGGATTATGGATTTACACATTTGCAATTTGATTATAAATCAGACAAAGTTGATATTCTGATTAAATCAAAAAAAGGCGAAGAAACAAAAAAGAAACCTTTGTTCTTCTTCTGTCAGGGAAGCTTGCCGAAACCACTTATCAAAGTCAATGGTGCTATTGTTTACGGTGTATTCCCTTTCAATCCGGATAGTTTGGCAACAAAATATCATTTAGTGATAGTGAGCAAACCCGGTATTCCATTGATTATGGAAACCAACCAACTTACTAATCGTTTTGATTATATTGACAGTACAGGTCATTATTTGAAACAATATTCAGATAGAAATCTTTTGAATTACTATGTAGAGAGGGATATTGAAATAATCCGTTTTTTGCAAAAACAAAACTGGGTTTCCAAAAAGCAACTTATTTTAGCCGGACATTCAGAGGGTAGTACCATTGCGGCCAAAATAGCAAGTGTATATCGTTCAGTTACTCATTTGATTTATGCAAGTGGAAATCCAATGGGGCGAATTATGTCAATTATTCAACAAGACAGAGCAGCAGAAACAGATAGTGTAAGAATTGCTGAAAACGATATTCAGTACTGGCAGGATGTGGTTAAGAATAAATCGGAAATGGATGCAACATACGGCGATACCAATAAGGCGACGTTTGAGTTTTCGGATCCGCCAATCGGGTATTTGGAAAAACTGAAAATACCTGTACTCATTTCCTACGGGACAAAAGATTGGTGCGCCCCTTTTGTTGATTTTATGAGAGTTGATTTTATACGCAAAGGGAAAAACAATTTTCAGTTTAATCCGTATATCGGTGCCGAACACAATTTTTTCCCTCTTACAAAAGACAATAGACCTAATTACGACATATTTAATTGGGACAAAGTTGCAAATGATTGGCTGGAATGGTTGAATAAGCATTAATCTGTAAAACAAACTTGTTGATCAATAGCAATTATAGATTCCACAACCTAAAGAAAATACGATCATGGCACAAATTTTAGACAATCAGGATAAGCTCGCGGAAGCTTTCGACAGATACATTGAAAGTTTGGTTAAGACGGAAGAAAGACGTCAACTTTGGGTAACCGAAACAAAAGGAAAAATATTAGAAGTATTGAAGGCAATTGAGAAAACATTCGAGTTTGAGTGGAGTGTGCAGCTGCTCGAAGATATAAAAAACTATCAGACGATAAATCTCAGTTTTGCCAACACCCAAAGCGGACTTGAGGAAATTTTGGTGAATAACAAAACCGGACGCAAGAGGAAAAAATCATATATCAAACATGGCGGTTACCTTGCTTTTTGCCAGTCGTACAACGGAAAAATAAACGTTATCATCGGATTTCCGGATATTGAAATATGGGTGCTGCCCATGGAGGCAAAAGTGATTGCAACGGTGGAACCAAGTCATATTACTGAAGAATTAATCACTGAATATGTTGTCAAATTCCTGCAAACCATGACCGAATGGGAAGGTGAAGACAGATTGCCTATTGGGTTTAAATGAAAATATGAAACGATTTTCTTTTAACAAGGAAAAGAAAGTAAATGAAAACAGGTACGTTGCAAAAAGAAAAACTCTCAAAGGTTTAAAAAACACTTTGTATTTTACCACTACCGGCTTTGTAGTGCTCCAATCCTTTAGGTAATCGAAAAATTGCTCCGGCGATGTGAACGAACTCCACTCCTCTTTTTTAGCCACAGCTGTGAGATAAAAACGCAGCACTTTACCTTTGTGATAAGGCATCAGTACCAGGTTATTTTGCCCTTCTTTAACCAATTTGTTTACATTGGGTTGTGGAACGTATACTCCCAATCCGCAAGTTTGTTTTGCATATTTAATTGTGTCCGAAACAGGATAATCGGTTCCCCACGAGCCAACCAAACCATTTTCACTGATTGCTTTTCCATCTTTAATAATTATCACTCCGGTGGCCAGATTATCGATATTTTTGGAAGCTCGTACTTCGCAAAT
>JBBIID010000020.1:0-14793 GCA_037446675.1 Paludibacter sp. | reverse complement strand
CAATCAACTATTCAGCACCAATGGATAATTCAGAACTCATTATAAGTTTATTCGACATGCGCGGGGTGATAGTATACAAAAACAATTTGGATGTACAAACCGGCTATAACCAGCTCCAAATTCCTGTTTCGGACATACAAAGAGGTTTATACGTGTTGCGTTTACAAACCAACAAAGCTTCTGTCTCGAAGAAAATCGTACTTAGGTAATTTACGAAAAACTATTTTCAAAGTAGCTAAGCATTTATTTACACAATAAAAAAACAGAACGAAAACTTAATTGGAGGAACGAAAAAGGTCGCAATTGACAATCAATTGCGACCTTTTTTATGGTTGAGAATAATCGTATTACAACACGTTTATTTCTTTCAATACGTTATTTGTTGCACGTACAGCAGCAGCGCTCTTTTCGAACAATGCTTTTTCTTCGTCGTTCAATTTGTAATCTACAATTTCTTCAACGCCACCTTTACCGATAAGTACAGGAACACAAATATCGTTTTGTCCGTATTCACCTTCCAACGAAACGCAGCAAGGGATAATTTTCTTTTGGTCGTGAATAATCGATTCTACCAAATAAGCTGCAGCAGCTCCCGGAGCATACCATGCCGAAGTTCCAAGCAATCCTGTCAAAGTAGCTCCACCAACCATAGTATCGGCAACTACTTTATCCAATGTTTCTTTCGAAAGAATTTCGCTTACCGGACGACCTTTGTAGTTAGCAAAACGAGTCAAAGGAATCATAGTTGTATCGCCGTGACCACCGATAACAAGACCTTCAACTTCGTTTGGATTAGCGTTCAACGCTTTGCTCAAATAACATTTGAAACGTGAACTATCCAAAGCACCACCCATACCGATCACTTTGTTTTTTGGAAGACCGGTTGCTTTCAATGCAAGATAAGTCATAGTATCCATTGGGTTACTTACAACTACGATAATTGCATTTGGAGAATATTTAAGAATGTTTTCAGAAACGGTTTTTACAATACCTGCATTTACTCCGATCAATTCTTCGCGTGTCATACCCGGTTTACGAGGAATACCTGAAGTAATTACCACAACATCTGAATCTGCTGTTTGAGCATAGTCGTTTGTACAACCTACAATGGTAGAATCGAAACCTAACAACGCTGCTGTTTGAGTCATATCAAGCGCTTTACCTTCCGATACACCTTCTTTTACATCAAGCATTACCACTTGATCAGCTACTTCATTGAATGCTAATACGTTTGCACATGTGGCACCTACATTTCCGGCACCTACTACGGTTACTTTTGACATAATAATCTATTTTATTTAATGATTAAATTTTCTATTTTCAAAGCGCGACAAAGATACAAATTTATATTGATTAAAGAAAAATTTCTTTATTATTTTAAACATTATAATTCCATAATATTTGCATAAAAAACAGCCATACAAACATATCGGATTTATATAACTTTTTTAGTATCTTTGCGGCTTAAATCTAATAAATTGAACTTTAACTCAAGCGCTGCATACGAATTCAATATCAATTAACATTGTATTATTCTAAATTCTAATGCAACCATGCAAATTTTCTCCATAATCACAGCTCAACAGGAGTGAACATTTCCACGAATTAAAAGTTCAATATAGACTATAATTCAAATTTTTATTCATTCAATATATTAACAGTATGCAAACTATCGACAAATTTAATTTTGCGGGTAAAAAGGCATTCGTTCGCGTTGACTTCAACGTTCCATTGAACGAGAACTTTGAAATCACAGATGATACCCGCATCCGCGCAGCTCTACCTACCTTGAAAAAGATTTTGGCAGATGGTGGAAGTTTAATCATCGCTTCACACATGGGCCGTCCGAAAAAAAATCCTGACACCAAGTATTCTTTGAAAGCAATTTTGGCACATGTATCAGAATTGTTGGGTGTAGATGTGAAATTTGCTCCTGATTGTGCAGGCGAAGACGCAGCAAAAATGGCTGCCGAGCTTAAAGCTGGAGAAGCTTTATTATTGGAAAACCTTCGTTTCTACGCCGAAGAAGAAGGCAAACCACGCGGAGAATTCGCAACCGACGAAGAAAAAGCAGCTGCAAAGAAAGAAGTAAAAGAAAGCCAAAAAGCATTTACAGCCAAATTAGCATCGTACGCCGACTGTTATGTGAACGACGCATTCGGTACCGCACACCGTGCACATGCTTCTACAGCTCTTATCGCTAAATATTTCGACGAAGACAACAAAATGTTCGGCTACTTAATGGAAAAAGAAGTAATTGCCGTGCAAAAAGTTATGACCGACACCGCTCGTCCGTTCACTGCAATCATGGGAGGTTCGAAAGTTTCTTCTAAAATCGAAATCATCGAAAACCTGTTGACTAAAGTCGACAACCTGATCATTGCCGGCGGCATGACTTACACTTTCACCAAAGCATTAGGTGGAACTATTGGCAATTCAATTTGCGAAGACGACAAACTCGATTTGGCGTTGGAATTACTTGCTAAAGCAAAAGCTAACAACGTAAACATGGTATTGGCTGTTGATGCAAAAATCGCTGACTCATTCAGCAACGATGCAAACACTCAGTTCGTAAACGTGAACGAAATTCCTGACAATTGGCAAGGTCTTGACATTGGCCCTGAAACTGAAAAAATCTTTGGCGATGTAATCAAAAACTCTAAAACTATTCTTTGGAATGGCCCTACCGGAGTATTTGAGTTCGACAATTTCACACACGGTTCACTTTCTGTAGGCGAAGCTATTGCAGAAGCAACTAAAGCCGGAGCATTTTCGCTTGTGGGTGGTGGCGATTCTGTTGCTTGCGTAAACAAATTTGGTTTGGCTAACAGCGTATCATACGTTTCAACAGGTGGTGGGGCATTGCTCGAAGCTATCGAAGGACGCGTATTACCTGGAATCGAAGCAATTCGCGGCTACTAATTTTCATACACGATAACGCAAAAAGGCTATTGGAATCAAATTCCGATAGCCTTTTTTTGTTGCATTTCGTTTTCTCGTAGAATAAAAAAGCCTGCGAAAACTTTCATTTTCACAGGCTTTAGGTGATCCAGCTGGGGCTCGAACCCAGGACCCCATCCTTAAAAGGGATGTGCTCTACCTGCTGAGCTACTAGATCGTTTTTCAAAAGCGGTTGCAAAGATACGGCTTTTTTTGTAAACAGCAAATCTACAACCACACAAATTCAATTTTATTTGAAATTTATTTCATAATATTCTTTTTGTCAGCAACTTAAAAATGCTACAAAGAATTTATATAACATTTTTCGAACAAATATAAACACACCCACAAAACCTAAATAGCCATTTTAGGGCTTTTAAGTCCTCTTTTTTTGCAAATAAATGTATATTAGATTCCAAAATATTGTATCTTTGCAATCAATTAACCGTTAATTACTTGGATAATTTTAGCTTTATTCTTCTGACATTGCTTTTTTCTGCATTCTTTTCGGGAATGGAGATCGCTTTTGTGTCATCCAACAAACTCAGATTTGAGCTCGACAAAAAGCAAAGAAACCTGACATCGTCAATTCTTTCGATTTTCTATCGCAATCCGCAGCAATATATTTCCACCATGCTAGTTGGGAATAACGTAAGCCTGGTTATTTACGGTCTACTTATGGCCAACATCCTTACCCCGCTGCTCACTCCTTTACAAAACCAGTTTCTAATCACATTTGTTCAAACCATCATAGCAACTATCATTGTTTTGTTCACTGGAGAGTTTCTTCCAAAAACCATTTTCAGGATCAATCCAAACTTATGGTTGCGCATTTTTTCATGGCTTTTGTTGATTTTTTACGTGCTATTGTATCCCCTGTCAAGATTCAGCACATGGCTATCAATCTGGATTCTCAAAACATTCAACGTAAAAATAAGCGACAAAACACAGGAAAATGTTTTTTCGCGAATTGACCTTAACTACCTGCTTCAGGAAAGTTTCGAAAACCACGAAAGCGAGAAGGAATTGGACAACGAAGTGAAAATTTTTCAAAATGCACTCGACTTTTCGAAAGTGAAGTTGCGCGATTGTTACGTTCCCCGCACCGAGATTATTGCGCTCGATTACGACACAAGCGTTGAAATTCTGAAACAAACATTTATCGAAACCGGACTTTCTAAAATTCCGATTTACAAAAATAATATCGACAATATTATCGGGTACATTCATTCTTCCGAAATGTTCGAACATCAAACCGATTGGAAAAAGCAAATCAACCAAATTCCGATTGTTCCAGAAAATATGGCGGCACAAAAGCTAATGAAGCTATTTATGCTTCAGAAAAAAAGCATTGCCGTGGTGGTCGACGAGTTCGGCGGAACTGCGGGAATTGTTACACTGGAAGATATTATGGAAGAAATTTTCGGAGAGATTGAAGACGAACACGACAACAGGGATTACATAGCCCAGCAAACAGCCGAAAACGAATTCCTTTTCTCTGGTAGACTCGAAGTAAAAACAGCGAACAGCAAGTTCAATTTGGCAATTCCCGAATCGGATGCGTACGAAACCATTGCCGGATTTATTTTGCACAATCACCAGCATTTTCCAAAGGTAAACGAAATCATTCGTATCGAACAGTTTACCGTAAAATGTATTAAAGTGACTAATAATAGAATTGAGTTAGTAAAATTTGCCAAATCAAAGTAAAAGAGAAGGTTTTGAAAGGCTTTATCAGATGAAGAAGTAAGAATTAGCAACGAAAATCGTTAAATATAAATAACAACACTCGACAAAAAATTGAAATTTCGCACAAATTGATTAAGCGTACGCTTTTTTTTTGTATATTCGTGCCCTCAAATTTCACAAAAAATTAAACAAAAAACATACAAAATTTTAATATTAAAAAATGGCAACATTAGAAAAAATCAGAAGTAAAGGAGTTTTGCTGGTAGTAGTAGTGGGACTTGCACTATTGGCCTTTATCGTGGGCGATTTCCTGAACTCAGGATCATCCTACTTTAATCAGTCGCGCGAAATAGTTGCAGAAATTGCCGGTGAAGATATCAACATCAAAGATTATCAGGCTGCTATCGATCAAATGACCGAGGTTTACAAAATCGAAACAGGAAAAACCGATTTAGGTGAAGATGTGATGTCTCAACTACGTTCTTCTGTTTGGGAAACCATGGTGAACGAAAAAATATTAAATGCCGAAGCTAAGAAAATAGGTCTTGCAGTAAGCGCCGATGAACTTTCTGATCGCCTGATTGGGAAAAACATTCACCCACTGATTACTCAACGCCGTGCTTTTGTTGGCCAAGATGGACAATTTAGCCGTACCATGTTGGTTCAATTCCTGAACAGCTTGGAAGAAACTCCTGCTAACGACGAAATGAAACAACAAATCGCCAAAGCAAAAAACTACTGGATGTTTTGGGAAAAAACAGTAAAAACGAGCATCTTACAGGAAAAATACAACACTTTGATTGCAAAAACGATTACTGCAAACAGTTTGGAAGCTAAAACCAACTTCGAAAGCAGAAAAGTAAGCGTTGATGTTGCTTATGTTGTTCAACCTTATTTTACAATGCCTGATTCTGCTGTATCGGTTAGCAATAGCGACATTAAAGACCGTTACAACAAAGAGAAAGAACAATTCAAACAAGATGCCAATTTCAGCATGAATTATGTAGCGTTTGACATCAAACCATTGCCTGAAGATTTCAAAGAAGCTGAAACATGGATCAACAAACTTAGCGACGAATTTAAAACTACCGACGATGTTGTAGGATTAGTAAATTCTAATTCGGACGTTATGTACGACGGAAGAAATTATTCTGAAAAAACAGTACCATTCAACTTGAAATCGTTTGCTTTCGGAGGTAAAGCTGGCGACGTTATGGGTCCTGTATTTGAAAACAGCACTTACACCATGGCTCGCATTATGGAATCGGGCATTATGGAATCAGATTCAGTTAAATTGCGCCATATTTTCCTTCTTCCAAAAGATGAAGCTAAAGCTGACAGCCTTGTAAATGCAATCAATGCCGGAGCTAACTTTGCAGAATTGGCAAAAAAATACTCTGCAGTTCAACAAACGGCTGCTAATGGTGGTGAAATTGGTTGGTTACAATCAGATGTTCAGGGATTGGACAAAGAACTTATGGCTACTGCATTGAGCAAAAAAGTAAACGAAGTATTTACAATTAAAAATGCTCAGGGAACTCAAATCATGCAACTTACCGACAAAACACCAGCTCGCAGAAAAGTGAAATTGGCAATTTTGGAAAGAAAAGTAATCCCAAGCAGCAAAACTTACAGCAAAATTTACAACGACGCAAAACAATTTGCTGCTGAATTAACTGCTGACAAATTCGATAGTAAAGCTAAAGAAAAAGGATATATTGTTCGTCCTGCAAACGAAGTTTTGAAAACTGCCGACAGAATTGCCGACATACCACAATCACGTCAGATTGTACGTTGGGCTTTCAAAAGCGAAAAAGGAGATGTTTCTGATGTATTCGATTGCGGAACTGAATTTGTTGTAGCTACTACCACCGACATTAGCGATAAAGGATATCGTTCTATCGACAAGGTAACCGACCAACTAAAAGCAGAGATTATTCGCGACAAAAAAGCTGATTTAATTATCAAAAACATGACCGAAAAGTTGGGTAAAACTCCTTCGTTGGAAAGCCTTGCTGCTTCTATGAACGACTCGGTTAAGATCGCAAACGGAGTAAACTTCAGTGCATATCAATTTGGTGCTGCAGGTTTCGAACCGGCTGTGATTGGAAAATCGGTTGCACTTGAGTTAAACAAAGTTTCGGCTCCAATCAAAGGAAACGCCGGAGTTTATGTGGTTAGACCGTCGAACAAACAGGAAAATCCACAACCTTTCGATGCTAAAATGGAAATAATGCAACTTAACAGTAGACTGAGCTACTCATTGCCTTACGCTATTGTAGAGGACATGAAAGACAAAGCTGAAATTGTTGACAACAGAATGAATTTCTATTGATTTCAAAACTAAAATATAGAGAATCGGAAACGGAATGATTATTTTCATTCCGTTTTCTTTTTTAGTTTAGATTGTGTAACTTTGCACAAATGCAAAAGCTCAGGGAACAAACTTTTCCCAAAGCAGTATTATCCTTCTAAAAAAATAATTCCACGAACAAAAAATGAACAAAATATCGCTCGCTGGCAAAACATTAGACGAGTTAAAAACTATTGTATCAGAATTGGGAATGCCCGCCTTTACTGCAAAACAAGTTGCCGATTGGGTCTACAAAAAAAGAGCTTTTTCTATTGATGAAATGACAAACATTTCTGCAAAAAACAGATTGGCCTTGTCAGAAAAATACGAAATAGGAAGAACGCTTCCAATCAAAACAGTAGAATCGTTGGACGGTACAAAAAAATTTCTGTTTGCCACTTCCGAAGGACATAGCATCGAGACCGTTTATATCCCGGAAGAAGAAAGAGCTACTTTATGCGTTTCGTCGCAGGTTGGCTGCAAAATGGGTTGCGTTTTTTGCATGACGGGAAAACAAGGTTTCACCGCACAACTCACTCCTACTGAAATCATGAACCAGATTATGTCGATTCCTGATGCCGAAAAGCTGACCAACATCGTATTCATGGGCATGGGCGAACCATTTGACAACACGTTGCCCTTACTCCGTGCGTTGGACATTCTAACGTCTGATTATGGCTATGCCTGGAGTCCGAGAAGAATTACGGTTTCAACCATTGGGCTTATTCCCGGCATGAAAGTATTTCTCGAAAAATCAAATTGCCATTTGGCTATAAGTTTGCATTCACCGTTTTCGCAGGAGAGATTGTCGCTAATGCCGATTGAAAAGACATATCCGATAGCAAAAGTACTGGACGAACTCAAAAAACACGATTTCAGCAAGCAAAGACGCGTTTCGTTTGAATATATTATGTTCGATGGGATAAATGACACGATACGCCATGCTGTGGAACTCGTCAAAATTCTGAAAGGAATCGACTGCCGGATTAATCTGATTCGATTCCACAATATTCCCGAAATCGATCTAAAATGTGCAAGCGATGAAAAAATGATCTTTTTCAGAGACTATTTATCGAACAACGGCATCACAACCACCATTCGTCGTTCGCGCGGCGAAGATATTTTTGCTGCTTGTGGCATGTTGTCTTCTTCAGAAAAAAATTAGATCACGAATAAACCTTATCATTATCCCTTTTATCCGCATGAAGCGTTTCCGATTTATTACTGTTATCATATTGCTTACTTTATTCGCCAGCCAATCAGTGTTTGGACAGAAAAGTTTGGAGAATCAGATTTCTGACTCTCTGACAATCATTGCCAATGCTTATTCATTTGTTGGAAAAGTAGGTGTTTCAGCTCTGAACATAAATAATAAAACCGGAAAAATACTTGTAAAAGCCAACGAACGCCTGAGCTATATTCCATTTCGGGTCGAAAATGTTCAACGAATCTACAATGCAATTCGAAAAATTCTTCCGTCGAAATATGCTGCTTACAACATTAGTTGCGAAACTGATAATCAAAGTATTGAAGAATTAATTCCGAACTTTTACCGGGTGGCAAATACAGACGAATCTCGAAAATTTAAAGTATCAACGAAAATTCCGCCGCTTGTCACAAATACATCTCGCCCATTTGACATCACCTCCGGGCTTCAAAATCGCCATATTGCTCTGTGGCAAAGTCACGGTTGGTATTACGATCAAAAATCGGCACGCTGGGAATGGCAACGCGCCCGTATTTTCCAAACGGTAGAAGATTTGTACACGCAATCATACGTACTTCCGTTTCTGGTACCAATGCTCGAAAAAGCAGGTGCAAACGTTCTTTTGCCTCGTGAAAGAGATACACAAACAATTGAGATAATTGTTGATAATGACGCAAAAAACAGCACATCAAGATATAGGGAACATAACGATAGAAATCCATGGAAACAGGGCGATACTTGTGGATTTGCAAATACAAAAAAGTTTTATCTTCAGGGCGAAAATCCATTTACTTATGGCACTTACCGAAAAAACAGGACGGTAAGCGATGTGAACGAATCCAGTTCTGCAGAATGGATTCCTGATTTTCCCGAATCGGGGCGATACGCCGTTTATGTATCGTACAAAACGGTTCTTAACAGCACATCCGATGCTCACTACACCGTTTACCACAAAGGAACTAAAACTACTTTTTCGGTAAACCAAACGATGAATGGTGGTACTTGGCTTTATCTCGGACATTTCGACTTTGACAAAGGACGAACGCCTCAGAACAAAGTTGTGCTCACAAACTTAAGTTCGGAGGATGACAAAACAGTGACTGCCGATGCTGTAAAAATTGGCGGAGGAATGGGAAATATAGCTCGTTGTCCAATAGAAGCCGGAGTTTTTCCGGAAAAAGCACCAACAGACAGCACCAGTAAAGAACCTGTGTGCATCTTCGAACCTGAGACAAGTAAATATCCACGCTTTACCGAGGGCGCAAGGTATTGGCTGCAATGGGCAGGAATCCCCGACAGCATTTACAGTAAAAATAAGGCAACAAACGATTATACCGACGATTTCCAGTCGCGTGGTTTTTGGGTGAATTATTTGGTGGGTGGTTCAGCTTCCGCTCCAAATTTGAAAGGATTAGGAGTGCCAATCGATTTGGCATTCGCCTTCCATTCTGATGCTGGAACAACAAAAAACGATTCAATCATTGGAACATTGGGAATCTGCACCGTTCCAAACTCGGATAAAAAAATGATTTACAGCAACGGCATTTCGCGTTGGGCTTCGCGCGATTTGACAGATATTATACAATCGCAGGTCATAAACGATATACAAAAGCAATTTGCTCCTGAGTGGACACGGCGCAATTTATGGGATAAATCCTATAGCGAATCGCGCGTACCGGAAGTGCCAACAATGCTTTTGGAATTGCTCTCTCATCAAAATTTTGCCGACATGCGCTATGGACTTGATCCACGATTCCGATTCTCCGTTTGCCGGGCAGTTTACAAAGGCATGCTGAGGTATCTTAGTTATACAAACGGCACAGATTATATTGTGCAGCCTCTTCCCGTAAAACAGCTTAGCTGTCGTTTCACCGAAAAGCTGAAAGTGGAGCTTCACTGGATATCGACAGTTGACAGTTTGGAGTCGACAGCAGTTCCTGATAAATATATTGTTTACACAAAAGTGGATGACGGAGATTTTGACAATGGAACGATGGTTAGCAGCAACCGTTTTAGCCAAAACATTCAGCCAGGAAAAATTTACAGCTTTAAAGTTACAGCAGTCAACAAAGGTGGCGAAAGTTTTGATTCTGAAATTGCATCGGCATACAGAGCACCAAGCGAACGAGGCGAAGTACTGATTGTAAACGGTTTCGACCGAATTTCCGCTCCGGCAAGTTTCTGTATCGACAGCACGTATGCAGGTTTTCTAAACGATGAAGATCCCGGAGTCCCTTACTTATCGGACATTAGTTTTGTTGGGAAACAATATGAATTTAAAAGGAACAAACCATGGTTGGATGACGATGCTCCCGGATATGGTGCAAGTTACGCCAACTACGAAACAAAAGTGATTGCTGGAAACACTTTTGATTATCCGTTTCTGCATGGAAAAGCAATAAAACAGCTAAATTATTCGTTTGTTTCTTGTAGTTTGCAGGCAATTACCAGTGGAGATACGGATATGAATCAGTATAAAATCGTTGATCTGATTCTCGGCAAACAAAAACAAACATTTATAGGAAATGCTAAAAAAGCACCGGAATTTAAAACTTTTCCATTAGCTTTGCAACAAGCAATCAAAACCTATTGCAACAATGGCGGAAACCTGCTGCTCAGTGGAGCATTTATCGGATCGGATGCCGTAGAGGGACGGGATTCCACGAAACAAGACAAAGCATTTGTAGAAGACGTTTTGAAATATAAATTCCGAACACAGAAAGCAAGTGCCGCAGGACAAGTCAGAATCGTAAATTCGCCCTTTACCGTTTTTAAAAAGTTGGAAATGAGTTACTATGACAAGCCAAACACGATTTCGTACTATGTAGAATCGCCGGACGCAATAGAACCTAACGATAGCCAGAGTTCTACAATATGTCGATATGCCGAAAATAATTTAAGTGCCGGTATTGCTTATTCCGGGAAATATAGGATTTGTGCATTCGGATTTCCCATCGAAACTATTCGATCGGAAAAAGAAAGAATTAAGTTGCTGGATAATGTTTTTACGTTTTTCACAGCTCAATAAAAGAAATTAAACACCATAAATAAAAAACAAAAAAGACATGAAGACAAAATTAGTTGTTTTTCTTTTTTCTGTGTTGTTCCTATTCTCCTGTGGTGATGGTACCAGAACTTTGCCATCCGTAACCGGAACAAAATACGAAATTCTGGTTGTTATGAACGATCAGTATTGGAAAGCTCCGGCAGGACGCTCGATAGTGGCTTTGCTCGATCAGAATATCCCAAATTTACCACAACCTGAACCAATGTTGAACATTTCGAGATGTAAATTGATCGATTTTACTGACCTGCTTAAACCTACCCGCAATATTTTATTAACTGACATATCGGAAAAATACACTCAGCCAAAGATTATTTATTCGACTGATCGTTGGGCACATCCGCAAGCTGTAGTTCAGGTAGTTGCCCCAAACGATTCTGTGTTTACCGAAACAATGAAAAAATACGGTAACAATATCCTGAATTATTTTTTAGACAGCGAACGCAACCGTCAAATTGATTTCAATAAAGAATACGTTAACGTCAATGCCCAGAAAGAAATTGAAAAATTGTTTGGAATTCAGATTGATATTACGCAAGGAATCAGCAAATCGACAACAAAGAAAGACTTTTACTGGGTTACAAACGATAGTCCGACCATCCGTCAGGATATTGTGATTTATTCTTATCCATACACCGATAAAAATACTTTTACAAAAGATTTTCTTCTTGCAAAACGCGATTCGATAATGAAAGCTAATATTCCAGGAGAATTTGAAGGATCGTACATGGGAACAGAATACAAATATGAACCTCCTATTTTTAGCGAAGTTTGGGTAAACGATCGTTATTGTGCCGAAATACGCGGATTGTGGAAAATGAAAAACGGCGGTTCGATGGGTGGTCCTTTTTTCAGCCATACCATGCTGGATGAAATCAACCAACGCGTCATTACAATTGAAGGATTTATTTTCGCACCGGGAGCTAAGAAACGGAATCCACTCCGTCAGCTCGAAGCAATTATATACACTGCAAAACTGCCTCAGGACATTAATTCTCTGAAAGAAGTCTCAATCGTAGCAGATAAAAAGGATGCAGAAAAGAAATAAGAAAACTGAAAAACTTGAAATTTGAATGGAATCTGATAAAATAATTATTGGTATATCGCACGGAGACATAAACGGAATCGGCTACGAAGTTATTTTGAAAACGCTAGCAGAACCGAAAATGCTCGAAACTTTTATCCCGGTCATTTACGGTTCGTCGAAAGTAGCGGCTTATCATCGGAAAAACCTTGACATTCAGGGACTAAATTTAAACAGTATCAACTCTGTAAATGAATTGAATCCCAAAAGAGTGAATATTATCAATTGCGTGGACGATGACATAAAAGTGGAACTGGGAAGTGCTACTGCAGAAGCCGGAAAAGCCTCGTTTGATGCTCTCGAAAAAGCAACCGAAGATTTGAAAGACGGATTGATCCATGCTTTGGTAACAGCGCCTATCAACAAAAAGAATATTCAATCCAGCGATTTCCATTTCCCGGGGCATACTGAATATTTAGAAGAAAAATTTGGTCAGGGAACGCCTGCTTTAATGTTGCTGGTGAACGATGTTATGCGTGTTGCTGTTGTTACCGGTCATATTCCTGTGGATAAAGTATCGGAAGAATTGACTCAGCAACTGATCCTCGAAAAACTAACTGTTCTGAACGAATCGCTCAAGAAAGACTTTAGTATTGTTCGTCCGCGAATTGCAATATTGGGACTGAATCCTCACGCCGGAGACGATGGTGTTATTGGCGACGAAGAAAAAACCGTGATCATCCCGGCCATGCAGGAAGCAGAGAAAAACGGAATTATTTGTGCCGGACCTTATCCTGCCGACGGGTTCTTTGGCTCTGGAAATTTCAACAAATTCGATGCCATACTGGCTATGTATCACGATCAGGGTTTAATTCCGTTCAAAACCATTTCGATGGAAAGCGGCGTGAATTTTACGGCCGGATTATCGGTTATTAGAACCTCGCCGGCACACGGTACTGCTTACGACTTGGCAGGAAAAAATCAAGCATCAGAAGAATCGTTCCGTCAGGCACTTTACATGGCCTACGATGTGTACAAAAGCCGTGAGTTCATTGAAGAAATATCAAAAAATCCGCTCAAAACCGAACAACGGGTAGAACGGGGTGGAAGAGTAGAATAATAAAAAAACGTGCAATGAAAAATCATTGCACGTTTTTTTAAGCAATCTCGGCAAATTCAGCAATATGATCGTCGACATACGCGGCAATCAATGCTGTTTGCTGCTCTTCTATGTCAAAATAAATTTCTTCCAAATCGTCGAACACTTCGAAATCGACATATAGCGCATTAAATTCTTCATCCGTAGTTTCGCGTTCCAGCTCATTGCGATTGGGTTCGTAAATATCACGTGCTTTATATATCAGTTTCGACAACTCCACCGCTCCAAACTGCTTGATCGCTTTTGCAAACGGATTAATAAAAATATAAGCTCCATATCCGTTCTGAATCAACTGAACAAAGCCTCCGTCTCTCATTTCGGTCGTGAAAAAATGCCACGCCAATAATGTGTGTTGCGAAGCGTTAAGTTTCGACATATTATCAGCTGTAAGCTCCCCTCCTATTTCTGCCAAATAAGCATCTATGAAAACTTGCAGAAATTCATCCATGCCTTTTTCGGCAGCTTCCGCCAACGCTTTGTCTTTTACCTGAATCATTTTTATCTGTTTGAAAGTGTATTTTTTCTATTAAAAATAAACGCATGAAACCTATGGTTGCTTGTAATATAAATGAGCGTCAAAATTATTAATTTTATAGTTATAATCATCATCCGAATTAGTTTTTTGAGCTGAAATATTATAAAACACCAACTTATAATTTTCTCCGGTTATGCTCATTTCCTCTTTATTCAGCTCATTTTTCTTTCCGTAAGTCAATTTTTGCAGTTCAGCCAACTTATTTTCGAGCGGAATTACAATATCCGAGCCTTTTTTATCGGCAAATTTCATCGTTATAATGTTTTTATCGAGCACCACACTCACATTTTTATCATAGTAAACCGATCCTTCATAGTTATTTTTACTAACATCCAACATATAATCGTACCCTTTTATATCCAGCAAAAAACCGGTGGGCAAATAAGCCGAAAAATAGTCGTCTTCCATCGATACATAATCTTCATTCAGTTTTAAGTCTTTTAGAATAGTGCCTACCGACTTCTTCTCAATTGATGCTACAAAAAACTGCTGAATCGATTTACTTCCATAATTGATAACCAAATATCGAATTGTTTCCGCCATTTTCTGTTGCGAAACCGAATCGGTTTTTGATTTTTCAAGAGAGCCAATAACTATTTTTCCATCCTTAAGCCAGCCCGCTTCTTCAAACGAGTTTCGCAATTCTTTTGTAAGCGCATTTTCCGTGACGCTGTAAGCACTCCAACTTCCAATAGACGACAGAAACAAAACGACCGAAAAACTTATTACAATCCATTTTAAACGGTTTGATTTGGTCAAAAAAAGGTAAATGCTTATGCACACCAACCAGATATTTAAAGTCAGCACATAAAAACGATTGAT
>JBBIID010000019.1:0-14794 GCA_037446675.1 Paludibacter sp. | reverse complement strand
TTTCTCTCTAATCCCACTTCCTTAATTGCATCTATAAATCTTAAAGTTCCAAGGGCATCAACTTGTCCTGTGTAATCCGGCACTTCAAACGATACTTTAACATGACTCTGTGCAGCTAAATTATAAATTTCGTCAGGTTGAGTTTCCTGAATAATGCGCGTGAGGTTCATCGAATCCGTCATATCGCCATAATGCAATATAAGATTACGGTTGTCGACATGTGGATCCTGATACAAATGATCAATACGATCGGTGTTAAACGAAGACGACCGACGCTTCAAACCATGAACTGTATATCCCTTTTTTAATAACAATTCGGCTAAATAAGCTCCATCCTGTCCGGTGATTCCGGTAATCAAAGCAACTTTGTTGTTCATATTTATCTCTTTTAGTTTATATTTTTATTTCTTTGATATCTGAAATCAACGACAAAACAACCAGCGAGTTAACATTTATTGTTTTCAGTTTGATAAAATTCAGACTATTTATACATTTAAAAATATAAACAGAAAAATGGAATTATTGTTTAATTTTAATGAAAGCAAAATCCTCTTTCTTTTATTTGCACACAAAAATAATCATTTTTTTCAACGTCACGCCCTTTATTTTGAAGTAAAAAAACAATATCACCACCGATATACTATTCTAAACAGGTTGTAACTGCTAACTATCAACTGTTAACTGTCAATTATCAACTAATTTTACTAACTTTGCATTTGATTTTTTATTACAATAATGACTGATAATTCTCTTTTCAACAATAAAAAAGTTGTTTTTCACACCTTGGGTTGTAAGCTTAATTTCGCTGAAACTTCGGCTATAGGAAAGCAACTTATGGATGAAGGGTTTGCTAAAGCCCGTGCAGGTGAAGAAGCTGATGTTTGCATCATAAATACCTGCTCGGTAACCGACACGGCCGATCATAAATGTCGACAAGCCATCAACCGCTTGAACCGCCAGCATCCGAATGCTATCATGATCGTAACGGGCTGTTATGCTCAGCTAAAACCGGAAGAAATAGCCGGAATTGAAGGTGTAGATTTAGTGCTTGGAGCAAACGAAAAATTCAGCATTCTCGATTACATAAACAAAACGAATGAAACTGAACATGCAGAAATACATCGTTCGGAAATAAATAAGGTAAAGGAATTCAAACCATCACGTTCGAAGGACGACCGAACCCGTTTCTTCCTGAAAGTGCAGGATGGTTGCGATTACTTTTGCACGTATTGTACCATTCCTTTTGCACGCGGAAGAAGCCGGAGTGCGTCGATAGAAGAGACAGTAGAATCGGCATGTCAGGCCATCGCCGAAGGAGCCAAGGAAATTGTTTTGTCGGGCGTGAACACAGGTGATTTTGGAAAATCGACAGGCGAAACATTTTTTGGACTCGTTGAAGCTTTGGATGCAATTCCAGGCGAAGTTCGTTTTCGCATTTCTTCGATAGAGCCGAATTTACTTACCGATGAATTGATAGAATTCGTTTCGAAAAGCAAGCATTTCATGCCTCATTTTCATATTCCATTACAATCCGGCTCAAATGAGGTATTAAAGTTGATGAAAAGGCGGTATTCGGTAGAATTGTTTGCCGAAAAAGTACGAACGATCAAAAAATTCATGCCTGATGCTTTTATTGGCGTTGACGTAATTGTTGGTGTCCGTGGCGAAACATATGAACTTTTTGAAGAAGCAAGGCAATTTATCGCATCGCTGGATATTTCACAACTGCATGTTTTCAGCTATTCCGAACGTGCAGGAACAAAAATGCTCGAAATTGATCATCAGGTTACAAATCAGGAAAGAAAACGCAGAAGCGATGTTTTGCATGCTTTGTCGGACGAAAAGACAACCAGTTTTTATCAGAAACAAATAGGTAAAACGGACAATGTACTTTGGGAAAGCAAACACAATGGTCTGTTTATGACCGGTTTTAGCGACAATTACATCAAGGCCGAACGCCCATACGATAAATCGCTCGTGAATACGATTCAACCCATTACTTTAGGTGATTGGAATGAAGAAAAGACCGCGTTATCTGCGTTATAAATTATTAATTGTCAATTATTAATTATTAATCAAATAAAAAGGTGTTAGCAAAAAGAATTATTCCTTGTCTGGATATTAAGAACGGACAAACTGTAAAAGGTATCAATTTCGAGAATATAACAGATGTAGGAGATCCTGTAGAGCTAGGGGCGTTGTATGCAAAAATGGGTGCCGACGAATTGGTTTTCCTTGACATTACAGCAACAAACGAAAAACGCAAGACCTTGTCGGAACTCGTTACCCGAATTGCAAAACATATCAATATCCCATTCACCGTTGGTGGTGGCATCTCAAGCGTCGAAGATGTTTCGGTACTTTTATCCTGCGGTGCCGACAAAATTTCAGTCAACACATCGGCAGTTCGCAATCCGCAACTAATTAAAGATCTAGCATCACAATTCGGAAGTCAGTGTGTGGTGTTGGCTATCGACACAAAATTTATCGCTGGCGAATGGTATGTCTTTCTGAATGGAGGAAGAATTCCGACTGACATCAAAACAATTGAATGGGCAAAACAAGCTGTTGCTTTGGGTGCGGGAGAAATTCTGCTTACTTCCATGAATCACGATGGAACAAAAGACGGATTTGCACTTGATATTACTCGTGCGGTATCCGAAGCGGTAAATGTTCCTGTTATCGCCAGTGGTGGTGCAGGCGAAATGAAACATTTTGTTGATGTTTTTGCCGAAGGGAAAGCTGATGCTGCATTGGCTGCCAGCATTTTTCACTATAAAGAAATTGGCATTCCTGAACTCAAAAATTTTCTGAAAGAAAAAGGCGTGGAAGTGAGAATTTAGACAGTTGATCGTTGACAGTTGATCGTTAATATGTTTATAACCGCTTAAATCAAAGCGAAAATATATGTTCCATTCATAAAGAAATAAAATAGTTATGACTTAGGAAATACCGCTTACTCTTTACTCTTTACTGCTTACTGTTTACTGTTTACTATTGACAATTAAAACCCAACGATGTATAAAAACTTATACCTATTTTTCTTCTCTGTATTTGTTTTTGCTGCGTGCAACAATGCGGTTGAATCACCTTACCCTAATATTTCCTTCAAAAAAATGAATTCTTTACCCGGCAATGGGCGCTCAGCGGCAGTAGCATTTGCCGTAAATGGAAAAGGATATATTACCTTGGGAAGAAATTCATCTGGAGAAGCTTTAAATGATTGTTGGCAATTTGATCCATCAACAGAAAGCTGGCAACAGAAAGACTCATTTCCCGGAATAGCACGAGTAAAAGCTCTCGCAGTAACTGTTGAAGACAAAGTATATGTTGGGCTAGGATTCAACAACAAATTTGGAGTATATTCCGATCAATCAGCATATTTAAAAGACTTCTGGATGTATGATCCTGCGAATGACACATGGATACAAAAAGACAGTTTCCCCGGTTCTGGGACAGATGCATGCATTTCTTTTGAATATAATGGAAATATATATATAGGTAGCGGATTTGATGGACATGGCTTTTCAAAAGAGCTCTGGAAATATATCACCACAGATGATACCTGGAGTCGACTAGAAAACATGCCTTTAGACAGTCGTGTTGGGAGTGTTGTTTGCAAAACTGGTAATCGAATCTTTTTCGGAACGGGTTACCGAACGTTAAACGAAAATGACTGGTGGGAATACTTTCCGGAAACCGATTCGTGGAAAAAACGAAAATCAATGCCGGATAATGGACGGGAGGATGCCGTTTCACTTTCGATTGGTAATCGTCTTTTTGTTTCCACCGGCAAACATTTTGGCGGAACATTGACCAGAGGATATTTTTATAATGACATTTTGGAATACGATGCAATCCGGGACGTTTGGTACGACAGAGGAAAATTGCCGGCCGAAGCACGCGAAAATGCTATAAGCTTCACAATTAACGGCAAGGGTTACATAGGTTTTGGAGATAATGACAAACAGGTTTTTAATGATTTGTGGTGTTTCGAACCTTAAAACCAATGACCTATGAATAATAGAAAAGTAACTTTCAGCACCGGAAGTAAGATTCGAAGAACATTCTTATCAGTCTTATTTATAATCACAAATTTTACTCTGTTCGGTCAAAATGCAGCGATCGAATACAATGCAGAAATCGATGGAGTTGTGTCAAACGGAGAGCATTCTCCTTTCTGGCTTCAAAACCGACAGTACGGAAAAATATCAACATTTCCTAACAGCTTCAATGTAACGCTGGGAATAAACAAAGATTTCTCGGAACAAAAAAAGTTATTTGATTACGGTTTTAAGGCATCTGCCCTGCTACAAAACGATAAAATCAAAGCGAATGTTTATTTCCACGAACTTTACGCAAAAGCACGTTTTTGGAAAATCAACATGACCATAGGTTCTCGTGAAGAACATTTAGGAAATCAGGATTCCACTTTGTCGTGCGGAGGATTATTCTTCTCTCATAATGCGCGCCCAATGCCCAAAATTTCGTTGGGAATAGAAAATTTCACTCCTGTTCCACTCACCAAAGGATTGTTGGAGATCAAAGGAGCTTTAGTGCATGGTTGGTTCAACGACAATATTTTTGTAAAAGATGCATTGCTTCATCATAAATATGTCTATGCCCGTATTGGAGGTAAACTTCCCGTTCATTTTCAATATGGATTGGATCATGTAGCGCAATGGGGCGGCTACAGTCCAACACAGGGACAACAGCCTGTATCATTAACTGCTTACAAATCAATTTTTCTTGGCGGAAAAGGTGGCTCAGATGCAAACATAAGTGACCAAATTAATGCGTTGGGGAATCATATTATTTCACAAAGCACAAGAATCGACATTGATATTTCAGATTTTAAAATTTGTGGTTATTGGCAAAATATCTCTGAAGATGGTCCGGTCAGACTCATTACAAAAACAATGAACCTTCCGGATGGATTGTGGGGATTTTCCATCAAAAACAAAAAATTCCCATTCGTAAAAGGTATTTTGTACGAATATCTGAATACTACAGATCAATCCGGCCCTTACCATGACAAAGATGGTATTGTTTACGGTGGAAATGACACCTACTTCAACAACGGCACTTATCAATCAGGCTGGACTTATTTTTCAAGAACAATAGGAACTCCTTTCATAACTTCTCCCATTTACAACGAAAATGGAGAAATTAATCCTGTAAACACACGCGTACAGATTCATCACATTGGAATAGAGGGCGATGTAACAGGATTCAGATATAAATTTTTATCATCATTCTCAAAAAACTATGGCAGTTATAATCAGGCATATTCTGAAATGAAACCAGCAACTTCTCTACTTCTTGAAGTAAATAAAATCCTTCCTAAACTTTACAATATTGAGATTAGCTGTTCTTTGGGAGCCGACTTTGGAAAAATGTACGGAAACTCAACGGGCTGCCTCGTTTCCATCCGAAAAACAGGAGATTTATTTCGGTACTAAAAAATAAAGAAACTGTAAAGAATGATCAATAAAAAGCTGGTTGCCAAGACATAAATTGGAATCGTCAGCTCTTTATATAAGCTTTCATTATCACCATTCGATGTTAAAGCTGAAAAACGGAAATTTTTTATGGTAAAATAGCTAACGAAAGCAACGACCACACCCACAGTAGCTCCGCCCATAATATCCAGCGGATAATGAACTCCTAAATAAATGCGTGAATAGGACACCAAAATTGCCCAGAAAAGAATAATTGTCGTATACGTTTTGTTTTTAAAAAACAGTGAAGTCAATACCGCGAGACCAAAGGTATTAGAGGCATGAGAAGATACAAACCCGTATCTTCCGCTTTTGTGACCGCGCACCAAATGAACCAAGCCTTCGAGATTTCCATCGTGAGAAGGGCGAAGTCGTTGTACCGCATTCTTAATTATTCCCGATGAGATTTGATCGGCTACAACCACACAAAGCACCAACGCAAGAATTAACCAGATTGATTCTTTTTTCTTATTTTTGATTAACACATACAATAGAGCTACATAAAGAGGAATCCATGTAAATTTTGCGCTCACTGCAAACATAAATCCATCAAAAAAATTGGAGTGTAATCCATTCAAAAACAGAAACAGATCTGTATCCCAAATTTTCAACGTATCAATGAGACTCATGCTATTTTATTGTGTTTTAAGGCTAAAAAACAATTTAGTTCTACAAAGATGAGAAGTTTTATATTTTTTCTATTGATTGATCTTCGACCCAACCTACATTTCCGTTCCCAAGTACAATTTCGGTCCATTGTCCTAAAGTGCTCTTCACGTTAACTTTCGTTCCCTCGTGCAACTGGAATAAATCAGTTCCACTCTTGTCAGGAGAACTTTTAACCGTAACCACCCCTTGCATCACAATGGCTTCGCGATGATTTTCCAACTGATCTTTACGAACTCCCGAAAATACAACAGAGATAACGCTAATTACGAAAAATACGACACCAAAATAGAAGGAGCTTTTTCGAAATTGGCGCGACGATCCGAATACAAAAAGGAAAGATGCCGACAAAAACAGAACAAAAACAATAAAGCTCACGACGAACCACTGATTAGAAGTCATCAACTTTATTAGATTATCAATCCAACGAATCAGAAAAAATGTAGGCACCTGAATAATGTTATCTATAACCTTCTGTTGTGCTAACTCTAAATTGAATTTTGCATCAGAATACGTAGGTGAAAGTCGAAGTGCACGCTCGTAGTTCAATATGGAGTGTCCTATTTCGTTCGATTTATAATATGCGTTTCCCAAATTATAATACAACTCAGGTGCAATACCTTCCTTTGTCAATATTTCTTCGTATAGTTTTGAAGCTTGTTCGTAGTTTCCCTTGACATATGAATCGTTGGCTTGTTTCAGTAAATCGGACTGTGCGAAAATCGGCGAAACACCAACCATAACAACTATAAAATACAGGATAATTCGTTTCATTTCAATTATGATTTTCGTATTAATTCTTCCAGTTTACTAATGGTTTCGATTGTTTCATCATACAGGTTGCCCATTTCCTCTTGCCCGGTATTTGGTGCATACCGTGCAAACTCACAAGTATTCAATATTTGTATAAATTGCATAATTACCTCGTTATCAACTTTGCGGAAAGAAAGCTCTCGTTCCACTTTTTCTTTTGTGAGTTCCGAAACGGGAATAGACAATTTATCACTTAAGTAAGTCCAAACCGACTTTAAAACTTCTTCGTAGAATTTATCTTTATTTCCTTCGGCCAACAATTTCTGAGCTAAATTAAGGCGCTTGCGTGCTATCTTATTTGCTTTTTTGTTTTTCATCAAGCTAATATCCGCATTATCTTTTACTTGCTTACGGAAGAAGAAAAACAATGCTAGGGATAAAGCCAAAGGAATCAAAAACATCAACCAACCAGCAAAACTACCGAAGATCGGATCGTTTTCTTTCGAAATTTCGAAATTATCTGTTTGAATATAGCGAATATCTTTTCCGATTTGCTTCACATCTTCTTTATCCACATAATTTCCAACAACTGTAGGCTCGTTGTTGTCCCCTTTCAACACATTAAGCTTATAAACAGGCGTACGCAATGTTTTGTACTGATTGTCCTGACTATCGAAATAAGTAAATTCAGCCGACGGAATTTCATAATTACCTGAATGACGAGGGATAAAAAGATACTCTATCGATTTTGTTCCCGAAATACCTGACGAAGTTGTTTTGAAGTTGTTGTTTACCTTTGGATCATAAACTTCAAATCCATCAGGAAGTTTTATATCAGGATTTTGAATCAACTTCATATTTCCCGTTCCCGATATATTTACCTTTATAGTTACCGCATCGTTTGCTTTTACCTGATCAGAAGTGATCGAAGAATTGAGCGTAAATCGACCGACCGTTCCATTGAACGATGCAGGCTTATTTGCAGGCAGCGATTTTACATTAATTTTTAGCCCCGGTGCAACCAGCAATTTATTTACATTCGTGTACGAATCGAAGAAATCATCGAAAATACTTCGAACAGCTGTTTTGTTCTGCACTCTGATAGCAGCTTCGAATGTTGCTTTATCAATTGTAATTTCACCGGCATGTTGAGGATAGAGCAACACCTGATACAAAACAACCGTTCCATAATTTCTTCCGTTATAGTTTTCGTAAGAGAATTGTTTGTTTTGTGGCTGCTCCATATCCTGTTTCATAAAGCCATTGAAATCAGGCATTTTCTTGTTTACACACTGCACCACATCCATCAACGAATAAAGCTTATACGTTACAAGGATAGCTTCTTGTTCGTAGACATTCGTTTTCGAAGCACTCGCGCGAATAAAAACATTTTCGGAAGAAACTGATTGTCCATTTGAGCCCGAAGATTGCTATCCGCCCTGCGAGTTCGATGGAGTAGAGCTATCAGCAGGCAACACTTTAATGGCAACTCCATTGGAAGTATATTTCTGTCCGCTTACCATTATTGAAGCAGAACCAATCGTGAACGTTCCTGTTTTCTGAGCCTGAAGAGTGTAAGTATAAGATACCGAAGTGGAGGATGTTGTTTTTCCATTAATTATTTGAATACTCGAACTATGAGACTCAAATGGTCCTGCAAGGACATCAAAATTAACAATTTCAGGAGCACGCAAATCCTTTCCGGTTGCGTTCACCGAATATACTAACTGAAACGGTCTATCAAGAATCACCGTAGTTGGAGCCGATGCTGTGAAACGAACCGGCTCATCGGCAAAGGTTACCAACGAGCTGATCACTAATAATGTCAAAAGAAATATTTTGCGTTTCATATATGTATAAACTATTAACTTTCTGTTTTATAAATTCTACCAGTCTTTGTCTGCGCTGCGTGTTCCACGAACCTGTTGTTTTTTGGCTTTATCCTGTGTGTTTTTCTCGTCCTGCATCAACGCATCAAGAATTTGTTGCGCATTCTGCTTCGTCATTTTCGGTTCTTGTTGTTGAGGTTGCTGCTGTTGTTGCTGATCTTTATTTTGATCTTTTTTCTGATCCTGCTGTTGATCTTTATTCTGATCTTTGTTTTGATCTTTCTTTTGTTGCTTCTTTTCGTCTTTACTATCATCTGGCAACTTGTTAATTTTATCTGCAAGCTGCCTTACTTTAGGATCATTCGGATACTTATTTAGCGCATTCTGAATTGCTTGCTTTGCATTTTTCTTCTCTCCGTTGATATAAAAGTTTGCGGCAGTATGAATGTAGTCAGTAACCGATTGCGCACTTAGCATAACAAGTGGAAGAATGAATATTACTAAAAAAATAAACTTTTTCATAATTAGTTAATTTTCATTTTAACAACATCTAATATTCGATTTGTAAAATCCGAATATTGCAACAACTTCTTATTCCTCTTTTCACCCTCTTTCATTAGATTATATGCTTCTTCATATTTCCTTTCGGCTACTAGTTTTTCAGCTCTTTTCTTAATATTTTCCGCATCATCACTTGTATCATCGTTATCTTTTTTATTCTTGTTCTTGCTTTGTTGCTGCTTGAGCAGCATTTGGGCATAAGCTAAATTATATCGGGTATCATTATCTTTCGGATTATTTTTTAATGCCATTTTGTACGCATCGATACTTTCTTCTATTTTTTTATCGGAAAGTAATGCATTTCCCGTATTATGATAAGCTGCAGCAAGTTTTTCTTTATCATTAGATTGTAATGCTATTGAATTTTCATATTGTTCCAATGCATCGCTGTATTTTTTTTGTTTAAACAGAGCATTCCCCAAATTATAATTTGCTTCGAAAGATTTTGGGTTTTTCTGAAGCCCTTTGCGATACTCGATTTCGGCTTCGGTAAATTTCCCTTCTTTGTACAGTTTATTACCTGCACGCACATCATTACTTTCCTTTTGCGAATAAACCGATAAGGAAACAATGGATAATATCAATATATAAACTATTCTTCTCATCTTCAACCTACAATAGTAAGGTTCTTAATTCTTTATAACCTTTTCTTTTAAATCAAAAATCCTAAACTTACTCAAACGCTTGTTTTGTCTGTCGAATACAAAGAAATCGACCAACAAAAGTAATAACGCCAATAAAGCGAACGATTGAAACTGGTCATTGTAATCAGAAAAAACACTGGTTTTAATATCCGATTTTGCCAACTTATCTAGTTCGTTATTTACTACCTTGAAAGCACCGTTTGTATTATCTGCTCTTACGTATACTCCTTTTCCGGCAGCTGCAATGTCTTTACACATTTCCTCGTTCAGTTTCGAAACCACCACGTTGCCCTCTTTATCTTTCCAGAAACTCATAGTTCCGGGAACAGGAATCGGAGCTCCATCAGGTTTTCCCATCCCTATAACGTGAACAGCTATATCGTTTTCGGCAGCTAATTTAGCAGCCCCAACTGCATCATCTTCGTGGTTTTCACCATCTGTAATGACAATAATCGCTCTTCCAGCTTCACCTTTTGCTCCAAACGATTTTATACATAAATCGATCGCGCTTCCGATAGCAGTTCCCTGACGCGGTACTAGTTTCGGTGATATAGATGAAAAAAACATTTTAGCTGAAACATAATCAACAGTTATAGGTAATTGAGTATAAGCATCTCCGGCAAAAACTATCAATCCTACTTTATCATCAATCATGCCATCCACCAATTTAGAAAGTACTTGTTTTGCTTTGTCCAAACGACTTGGTTGAATATCCTGCGCCATCATCGAATTGGAAACGTCCAATGCAATCATCACTTCTATTCCCTGGCGTTTTACGGTTTCCATCTTCGTTCCGAACTGCGGTTGAGCCAATACAACGACGATAAAAAATATCGCCGTTAACTGAAGATAAAATTTCACTCTGGGTCGGATGACCGAAACGTTAGGCATCAACTGTGCCAGCAATTCGGGATTTCCGAATTGTTTTATTTTACGACGTTTTTGAATGCCCGTATAGATAAATACTGCTATTAATACCGGGATTAACAGGAGTAAAAATAAATATTCCGGATGCGCAAATCTAAACATATCTTTTTCTGAATTTGAAAATTTTGAGAATTTTATTCGTTCTGCTCTTTATCAAGGTATTTTCCTCAAAACGGTATTTCTAAGTACTATTTCCGAAAGCAAAAATAAAAATGCCAATAAGCTGAATATAAAGAATTCTTCATTTTTCTTGCTGTATTCTTTGACACTGATTTTTGTTTTCTCCAATTGATCGATTTCCTGATAGATTTTTCTCAGTTTCGAATTGTCCGTTGCCCTGAAGTATTGACCTCCCGTTAGTTCAGCAATATCCTGCAACGATTTTTCATCGAACTCAGATTCCATTTGCTGATACTGAATTCCTATTGGGGTTTGAACAGGGATATTCACCATTCCGTACGAACCTACACCAATAGCGTAAACCCGAATTCCAAAAGTCTTGGCAATTTCGGCCGCTGTTATCGGAGCAATATCACCACGATTATTCGAACCATCCGTCAACAAAATAATCACTTTCGATTTAGCTTTGCTGTCCTTAATTCTGTTCACCGCATTCGCCAATCCCAATCCGATAGCTGTTCCATCTTCGATCAAACCGTATTTTACACCTTTAAACAGATTCACCAACACCGCATGATCGGTTGTAAGCGGACATTGAGTAAAACTTTCTCCCGAAAAAACGACCAATCCAATATTATCATTCGGACGGGACATGATAAATTCTGTTGCCACATCTTTCGAAGCTTCCAACCGATTTGGTTTCAAATCTTCGGCCATCATCGTACCCGAAATATCCAGCGCCATCATAATGTCGATTCCCTCGGTACTTTCGGTTCGCCAACTGTTCGATGCTTGCGGACGGGCAATTGCAACAATCAAAGCCACAATACCCAACACGCGCAGTACGAAAGGCAAATGGCGATATTTAAGTCTTCTGCTTTTCGGAAATTTAATCAGGCTCTGATGAGACGATATTTGAAGGCTCGCATCAGATTTATGCATTTCCCATACATACCAAAATATGACCGGGGCAAGCAATAATAACAAAAACAGATATTCCGGATTATGAAATGTCATTTTAATATTCTTTTTGATGCACTTTTCAAGTGCCTACATCTATTCCTTTTGAGCTTTCTTCTCTTCTTCTTTAACAACTCCCAAGGGTTTCACATCTTCTACTTTTGTTTGATTGACAAACAAATAAGCATTCATCAAACTGAGTTCGTTTTCGTCAGGCAAAGCATTCCACTTAGCAAACTTAACTAAATCAGCCAGTTGAAGAATCTGTTTTAATCCCAAAAATGCTGATTTTTGCTCCAATTGTACTATTCTCAGACTTTCCAAAATTTCTTCCGAAGTCATTTCCATACTGTTTACATGGAAATTTTTTTCGATATAAACTCTGATCACATCCGTCAACTGAGTATGAAATTCTTTCAAACGACCTTGTTGCCACAATTTTTCGTTCTTAATTCTGTCCAGTTCGCCTAATGCAACGACATGAGCAGGCTTTTCTGGTTCTTTCTTGATACTTTCAAATACAGGTTTTTTCTGTACGAGTTTTCGTATCAAGATAAAGGCTCCAATCAGCAAAACTGCAATCAACAATATAATGAAGATTATTTTTATAAGTCCCAGCCAATCGAATTTAGGCTCAAGAACAGGTTTAATATCAGTAATTGTGTTGGCAGCAGTATCGATTTGAAACGGCTGAACCACCTTCAAAGAAAGCGATTTCGACCAAACGGTATCACTTCCTGAAACAAACGGGAAAGGCGGAATATAGAGCAAAGAATCCTGAAAAGCGGTGACAGTATACGTTTGATTTACCTGAATATGTCCATCGGAGTTTTTCACAGTATCCGTTTTCACCGGTGCCACCAGTTCCAAACCACCAACAATCGTATCCGAAAAAATCGGCATTACGACTTTCTGATTGGGTTGCTGCGATACTTCAAATGTCAGTTTTGCCTGATCGCCGATCCACAATACCGTAGAGTCGAGCTTTGCATTTACAGTAATTTTTTGTCCCCATAACGAAACGGGCAACAAAGAAATAAGAAACAAGTAAATAAATTGTTTTTTTCGCATACAAGTGTAAATCGTCAAATATTTAAGTCCTCAATATATTTCAGGCTCTCATTTTAAATAATCTCATCAGTGCACGAACATAATCTTCGGAAGTTGACATCGAAACAGAGTCAACACCCGATTTCGTGAATGTTTTCTGAAGCGCCAGCTGATTTTCGCCCCATGCGTGCTTGTAAGTTGTTCGAAGCCTTTTATCGGACGTATCCACCCAGATTCTTTCACCACTTTCGGCATCTTTCAACTTCACCAATCCCACATCAGGCAATTCTGTTTCGCGAATATCATATATCTGCAAAGCAGCAATATCATGTTTCCGGTTAGCTATAGTCAAATCTTTTTCAAAATTTTTGTCTATAAAATCGGAGATAATAAATGCAGTGGAACTTTTCTTAATCGCATTCGTGAAATACTGCAATGCTCCGGCAATATTGGTTTTGTTGCTCTCGGGAGTAAAATCGATCAGTTCGCGAATAATATGCAAAACGTGTTTTTTCCCTTTTTTAGGAGGAATAAACTTTTCAATTTTATCTGAGAAAAATATCACACCAATTTTATCATTGTTCTGGATGGTCGAAAACGCAAGCGTAGCAGCCACTTCGGTAATAATATCCTTTTTGAGCTGCGTAACAGTTCCGAATTCCCGGCTTCCTGAAACGTCGACCAAAAGAACTACGGTCAATTCACGTTCTTCTTCGAATATTTTAATGTAAGGATGCCCAAAACGTGCAGTCACATTCCAGTCGATAGAACGAATGTCATCACCATACTGATATTCACGCACCTCGGCAAAGGTCATCCCCCGCCCTTTAAATGCAGAATGATATTCGCCCGCGAAAATATTTTTTGATAATCCGCGGGTTTTAATTTCTATCTTCCGAACTTTCTTTATTAATTCACTGGTTTCCATAAATACTAATGTGCTAATATGAAAATGTGCTAATGTGCCAATTTGCAAACAAATATATTTTATTAGCGAGTTGGCAAATTAAATTATTGGCACATTATCAAGGCACTTCAACTGTATTTAAAATTTCAGTAATGATTTCTTCGGTAGTCATATTGTTTGCTTCGGCTTCGTAGCTTAATCCGATACGGTGACGAAGTACGTCGTAACATACGGCACGAATATCTTCCGGAATCACATAGCCACGGCGTTTGATAAACGCATAAGCGCGAGCCGCCAAAGCAAGATTTATTGATGCACGTGGAGAAGCTCCAAATGAAATCATTTCCTTTAATGAATCCAACCCATATTCTTGCGGGTAGCGGGTTGCAAAAACAATATCCACAATATAACGCTCAATTTTTTCGTCGATATAAACCTGACGAACCACATCGCGAGCTTCAACAATATCTTTTGGAGAAAGAATTGGCTGAACTTCCGGTTTTTCCTTGAGCAAATTCTGACGAATAATCAATTTTTCTTCTTCTTTTTTCGGATAATTGATAACTACTTTCAACATAAAGCGGTCGACTTGTGCTTCCGGCAGCGGATATGTACCTTCCTGTTCAATCGGGTTTTGAGTTGCCAATACTAAAAACGGCTCATCCAATTTATAAGTATGCTCGCCAATGGTAACCTGACGTTCCTGCATGGCTTCGAGCAAAGCACTCTGTACTTTTGCCGGAGCACGGTTAATTTCGTCGGCCAAAATAAGGTTGGCAAAGATAGGTCCTTTTTTAATGTGAAACTCTTCCTTTTTCTGACTGTAAATCATTGTTCCCAACACGTCGGCAGGCAAAAGGTCGGGAGTAAACTGAA
>JBBIID010000018.1:0-14850 GCA_037446675.1 Paludibacter sp. | reverse complement strand
TTAACTGGATTCATTGCTTATTTTTCGGTTTTCAATGTTTTATTTATCCGATTCAACACCCAAAAACGCGCATTCATCAATTATTTTTTTTAATAGATGCAACACCGAAATACCTTTGTCTAAATGGAAAAATAATTCATCCAGGTTTTCGTTAGCATTCATTTTTTTATTTTTCAATAAATATCAGGCAATGAGAAAAATCTTAATATCTTTGAATAAATTTCTTCCGTTGCCCTTAATCATCATTATTTTGAAGCAATAATGTCCGAAAGATCCAATCTATCAACAGAAAAAGAATATTCGTCCGACACAACAACGGATATTGAAAAAATAAAAAACGAAAACGAGCAATTGAGGAAACTTCGTTCGATTTTCGAACAAACGCCCGGAGCTATGTTTGTTGTCGATAAGGATTTCAGGTTTGAATATGTGAATCCATATTTCTCCAAAATGTCGGGCTACTCAAAAGAATATCTGTTAGGAAAAACAATAAACGAACTCTTCTATCACGGCTCAATTCCTTCATCGAGAGCAGGTATTCCGACCAAACTTTCCGAAACTGAAAGTTGGCAAGGCGAACTCCTCACATACAACAAGGACGGTTCCACGTATTGGGCTAGCACCAATGTTGCTTCCTACAAAGACTCAAAAGGTAATCTTCAAGGCTACATTATCACTCAGCAGGATATTTCCGACCGAAAAAAAATGGAAGTTGCTTTGCAGGAAAGCGAAAAATTTTACCGCACCCTCATCGAAGGTTCGATGGATGCTGTTTCGCTCAATCAGGATGGCAGATTCCTTTTAGTAAATTCGGCTTTTTGTCATCTCTTTGGCTATAGCTACGAAGAAGTTATGAACATGAGACCCGAAGATTTTATTGCACCGGAGGATCACGAGCGGGTGATGAATTATCATTTTAAACGAATGTCCGGAGAAGTTGATAAACAAAGCTATCAGGCCACATTCATCCACAAAACAGGAAGGAAAGTACTCACCGAACTAAATGCGAACACTGTACAGGTAAACGGAAAAAATGCTTCTTTCATCACCATGAAAGATATTACCGAGCGTAACCACTTTGAAAATGAACTAAAAAAAAGGGAAGAAAAATATCGGGAATTAACCGAGATGCTACCGATTGGTGTTTACGAATTGGATCTTCAGGGAAATATCACGTATATTAATTTAGCAGGAAAAAAGCTTTTCAATTTCGACGAAAAACTGAATGAGACTCCTTCTGCCATGTCGTTTTTTTCCAAAAGCGATAGCGATTTCATGAGAACAAATCTCAAGAATGAAATTGCAAGACTAAAAAGCATGGATTTTATTGTTCAGCAGGAGGAGTTTCCAATTCCGGTGGAATTTATGGCAAAGAAAACTGATGGAACTGAATTTCCGGTTTTGATTTACCTGAACTACATTATTGAAGAAAGGAAGGTAACCGGTTTCAGAGGCATTATTATAGATATTTCTGAACGTAAAGGTATAGAAACGGCTTTACGCGAAAGTGAAACCAAATACAAAACCCTCGTCGAAAATTCGCAGGATGGAATAGTTATTATCCGGGAAAATAAAATTCTTTTTGCCAATAATACGATCTGCAATATGCTGGGGCATTGTATTGAAGGAGTGTATCCAGCCTCAAATATTATCCATCCTGACGATCGCTATAAAATAAAAGCAATTGCCGAACGAAGAAATAAACATGATTTTTCCACCATTAACGAATCTTTCCGTTTGTTGGACAAAAATGGTGACGTAAGGGAATGCGAAACAGCTTCGACACTTATCGAATTCGGCGGAGAATGGGCCAGTTTCTTTACCATCCACGACATTACCGAAAGCAAACGAATTCAGCTCGAATTAAAAGAAAGCGAAGAGAAATATCGCTTGCTTTTCGCCGCAGAATCCGATGCTATTTTTATGATTGACACTGCCGATGGGCAAATTTTGGATGCCAATCCTGCCGCCTCCGCCATTTATGGTTTTTCGCACGAAGAACTGCTCTCCATGAAAAACACAGGCGTTTCGGCCGAACCGGAAAGAACAAAACTCGCAACCGAAAATCTGCTCACACTAATACCGCTTCGATATCATAAAAAAAAGGATGGAACTGTTTTCCCGGTTGAGCTAAGTGCCGGATTCACCAAATTCAAAGATAAAACGATCCAGATTGTTACTTCGCGCGACATTACCGAACGAATAAAATCGCAGGAAGCGTTAGCGAAAAGTGAGCAAAAATACCGTGAACTTTCAGACTTTCTGCCGCAAACCAGTTATGAACTGGACACAGAAGGGAATATCCTGTATATGAACAAGTCGGGGATGATTGCGTTCGGTATTTCAGAAAAAAATTATGGCGAGCCACTGCTCAATTCTTTTATTCCTTCCGATAGAGAAAAAATGCAGGCGAACCTTAAAATCACCATGGAAGGAAACAAACCAGCACCAATCAGCGAATATACCGCGCTGCACCGTAACGGACGAACCTTTCCGGTTATGATTTACGGTGTACCTGTATATCAGAGTGAAATACTCACCGGAACGCGCGGTATGATTGTGGACATCTCGGAGCGAAAAACGATGGAAATGGCGCTACAGGCCAGCGAAAACAAGTATCGCACAGTAATCGAAAAAGCAACGGATGGAATTGTGATTACCCAAAAGGGAATGCTTATGTTTGCCAATGACCGAATGTGCGAAATGGTTCAATATTCTAAAGAAGAGCTGATTGGCACTAATTTCCTAACCATAGTTGTAGAAGAAGACAAACAACAAATGATCGACTATCATAACCGCCGAATGAGCGGTGAAGATTTTATTGCACTATACAGAAGCCGGATTATACGAAAAGATGGTAAAATTATTACTGTAGAGCTAAACGCAAGAACTTCGGATTACAACGGTAGTCCCGCTGCTTTCATTATGATTCGGGATATTACCGACAGAATAAAAATTGAAAATGAATTGCAATTTGCAAAAATTGAGTTGGAAAAACTGAACAATCAATTGGAGAAAAGAGTCAAAGAAAGTTCGAAGCGACTGACAGAAGCCAGAACTCAACTTATTAATTTGCAGAAAGAAAACTTGCAATCGCAGTTCGACGTGCTCAAACAACAAGTCAATCCGCACTTCCTTTTCAACAGTTTGAATGTGTTGACTTCACTCATTAAACTGGAACCCGATTTGGCCGAAAAATTCTCCGAGCAGCTGTCGAAAGTATACCGGTATGTCCTCGAAAACAAGGATAATGAACTCGTTGATTTACAAACGGAACTCAACTTTTTAGATGCTTATATTTTCCTTTTGGATATTCGCTTTGTAGGCAAACTACAGGTGAATATTAATATCCCTGAAGCACGGCGAAACGATAAAATTATTCCGCTGGCCATGCAACTCCTTATCGAGAATGCTATAAAACACAACACAATGTCCAAGAGCGACCCGTTGGTTATTGACATTTTTGTGGACAAAAACAATATGCTGAACATTGTGAATAATCTTCAGGAACGCCCTTCGCAAGTGGCTTCTACGGGCGTTGGACTTAAAAATATTCAAAACCGATATTTATTACTTAACAATACGCAACCTGTATTCGAAAAAACAGAATCGAAGTTTACGGCAAGAGTTCCGTTGGTTCTGAATTGAGAAATACAAACATTTGAAAAAATCACTGAACGAAATAGTATAAAGTTATGAGAATTGTAATTATAGAAGATGAAGTTTTTGCTGCACGCCGATTGGAAAACATGATTCGTGAATACGACCCAACCATCGAAATTGCCGCCAAACTGGAGTCGGTGAAAGAATCCATTGTTTGGTTTAAAAATAATCCGCAACCCGATTTGATTTTTCTGGATATTCATTTGGACGACGATCTCAGTTTTGCGATTTTCAAAGAAGTAAGAATCTGTTGTGCTATTGTTTTTACCACAGCTACCGACGAACTGGCTACGCGAGCATTTCACTTGAAAGGAATTGATTTCCTGCTGAAACCAATTATTCAGGGCGATTTGAATAAAATGATTGAAAAATACAGAGAAAAAGTAAATTACTTTTGCCCCGTAGAACCGGATACTTTTAACGACATTATAAATCCTTTGCAGCCATGAGAACAATAATTATTGAAGACGAAGAATTTGCCGCACGCCGACTGGAAAACATGATTCGCGAGTGCGACGACACGATCCAGATTGTAGCCAAACTGCAATCGGTAAAAGAATCGGTTGAATGGCTAAAATCGAACGTGCAACCCGATTTGATTTTTCTAGACATTCAGCTGGAAGATGATCTCAGTTTTTCAATCTTCGAACAGGTAAAGGTGCAGTCGAAAATTATTTTCACTACAGCATTCGACGAATATGCCATTAAAGCATTTAAACACAACAGCATAGATTATCTGCTGAAACCGATAAACAAAAGTGAACTTTGTGCTGCAATAGAAAAATACAAAAACTGGAGCAACAGCAACAATGGAAGCTTTATCGATGCCGACGAACTGAGAAAATTGCTTTACCCGCAGCAAAACTACCGCGAAAGGTTTCTTGTCTCCGTTGGCGATAAGTTAAAAACCATTTACGTAACCGATATTGCTTATTTCTTCTCAACTTCTGGAATAACTTTTGTAGTAATGAATTCGAAACAGCAATATTCTGTAGATTTCAGTTTGGACACATTAAAAGAAATTCTTAATCCGCAGGATTTCTTCCGTGTAAACCGCCAGTTTCTTGTAAAACTCAATGCCATCGATAAGGTGGTTATGTATCCCAAAAGTCGATTGAAAATTATGCTTAATCCGTCGGCCGACAGCGAACTGTTCGTGAGCCTCGAGAAAGTAGTGGAATTTAAAAATTGGATGGCCGGAGAAAAAATTGAAAATAGATAAATAAATTATTCCAAAACAGTCAACAAAAAAATGGAGAGTCAATCGGAGAAATTAATCACCATAAAACTCGTTCACACACTTATTTGGGCATTTATGGTGGCGGTCATTTTTTATGTGCTGTATTGCGGTGTTTACAATCGGGTGAATGTTCTCACCTGGATTTCGGTGGGAATTATTGTTGCAGAGGGAGTCGTGCTGGCAATATTCGGAATGTCTTGTCCATTAACGGTTTTAGCTCGGAAATACTCCGATTCGCAAAGGGATAATTTTGATATTTATCTCCCCAACTGGCTGGCAAAACACAACAAACTGATATTTACTTCAATTTTTGTTGCAGGACTTATTACTGTTATTTTTCGCGTACTTTAATTCAAAATCAATATACAATTCAATTTTACAAAATCTCAAATCCAAGTTATGGCAAACATATTGAGATCCTTACCAAAAGAAGTCATAGATCAGGAGCGAATAAAAGGCGCCGTGATGAATGTCTATTTCAGATGGATATTAATACTGTTGCTATTGGTTACCTTATCCATCCAACTTTTCTCCGGTTACAAAACCGAGTCGTTCCACTCTCTAATACTGGTTTCCATATATTTAGTATTTAATATAGGACTCTGGCTGGCAACCCGCAAAAAGTACGATCCACTGTATTTGGGATATTTAAGTGTGATTCTCGACGTGTGCATGATTTCATTTCATCTATACTATTCTGCTTATCAGTACGATGGAATTGCTGTAACCGCTGCTGCCACCATGTTTCTTTATCCGATATTGTTTGTATTGTACACTTTCAGGCTCGACCGCCCGTTAATGATTTTTTTGGTAGTGCTGTCGTTGATACTTTTTAATGTCAACTATTATTATTTCTACTTCCAAAACCCCGATATTTACAACGATTATCTTTCTACATCGCCTCAATCGCATATTTTCAAAACCATTTATATCTTTTTCATAGGCTTTTTATGCATTTATTTTCAGCATTCCATCTCAGAATTCATTCTGAAACAGATTACTCAGGCGAATGATAAAGCTGAATTAGACATAAAAGTGCAAACGGAAGAACAAAAAAATAAATATGCGCAACAACTTATCGATCAGGAAAAAGAACAAAACAAACGGCTCGAAAATGAAGTAAAAGAGCGGACGAAAGAACTCACGAAAGTAAACACTCAACTGCTCAAACTGCAAAAGGAGAATCTTCAGTCTCAATTCGATGTGCTCAAACAGCAGGTCAATCCGCACTTTCTGTTCAATAGTCTGAACGTGCTTACTTCGCTCATAAAACTTGAACCCGATTTAGCCGAAAAATTTTCGGAACAACTGTCGAAAGTGTATCGTTACGTTTTGGAAAACAAAGATAACGAGCTGGTTGACATGCAAACCGAACTCAACTTTTTGGACGCTTACATTTTTCTGCTGAATATCCGTTTTATCGATAAATTATATGTTCACATCAATATTGCAGATAGTCGTCGTAGCGATTTAATCATTCCGCTGGCCATGCAATTGTTGATTGAAAATGCCATCAAGCACAACATCATGTCGAAAAGCGAACCGCTGAACATCGATGTTTTCGTCGACGATAACGATTGCTTGAATGTTGTCAACAACTTGCAGGAACGACCATCGCAGATTACATCCACCGGTTTGGGGCTAAAAAATATCCTGAATCGTTACGAATTGCTTAACCTGCCAAGTCCGACTTTCGAAAAGACGGAAGATAAATTTATTGCAAAAGTTCCATTGGTAAAAGAGGCTTTCAACCTAACTTAAAATGAGTTATCATTCCAAAATTTTCATCAGCAGTTCACCGACAATTATCGGTATTTCAACTTCCTATTTCCTTTGTCCATCAATTAAACATTTTTCGACCCACATCATTCATTTAGTTTTGTCCTCGAAATAAAAAGAACCACTTTTAAGAGAATATGAAAACAAACAATGAATTGACGTTGGGCGGTGTTGGTCCCAGAATGGTTTTGCTTTGCTTACCTTATATCATTTTATCAATTGCTGTATGGGCGATACATCCCGACTTTCTTTCGCTCAATTTCGCGGATAATCACATTTTGTTTTACGCAAGCATTGCATGGCTGGTGGCGGGAGTAATATTCTGGATAAGTTCTGTTGTAACTTTTCGGACGGCTTTTCGCGAAAAAAAATTAGTTACATCGGGCCCATTTGCCGTTTGTCGCAACCCGGTTTATGCATCCTACATTGTTTTTATAATTCCGGCTCTCGGAGTTATGCTACATTCCGGATTAGTGCTTTCAATTTCGGCTGTTATGTATATGGCTTTCAAAATTTGTATCCATGGCGAGGTTATTGTTTTGCGCCGCACTTTCGGTGAAGCTTACGAAAATTATTGTAATTCGGTGAACGAGTTATTTCCATTTCCACGACTCAAAGAATAGAAAATAAGATCAATAAAAAAAGATTATTTAGTAACAAAATACAAACCCAAAAATATGAAAATCATCAAATTAAGCCTTTTGGCTTTGCTTTTTCTCACATTCTTTACTTTCACAGCTTCGGCCAAAAATGCCGGAGATGTTTCGGCAACCGTAAAAGATATAAAAACGAAAGAACCGATTGCTTTTGCTTCGGTAGAATTGCTCAATGTGAAAGACAGTTTATTAATTGGATGTATTACCGACTCCAGAGGATATTTTGAACTTACTCCACCGGTCAATACATCGAAAATCCGCATTCGTTTTGTAGGCTACAAAAATCTTGAAATGCCACTGAAAGAAAAAGAACTGAACGATGTTTTTATGGAAGAAGATGCCCGTCAGCTCAACGAACTTAATGTAACTGGTAGCGCCAGAACCAACAAAATAGACCGGGATGTGTACACCATTACCAAAACGCTGCGTACCGGGACTACCAGCTCGCAAGAATTGTTGGGGAAACTGAACGGAGTAAACTTTAATGTGTATGATAAAAGCATTAGCGTAAACGGAAGTACAAATGTGTTGATTCTTGTAGATGGAATTGAGAAAGATCAGCAATATGCCAAAAACCTGCAACCCGATCGCGTTGACCGCGTTGAGATTATAAAAGATCCGATAGGGAAATACGCAACGGATGGTTATTCGGCTGTTATAAATATTATTCTAAAAAAGGATTTTACCGGCATTGATGTTTCTGTGAGCAACACCGCATTTTTCGATTTTGTAGGAACAAACGAAAAAAACATTCTTATTCAGGATTATGGAAATTTCAATGTAAATTACATCTATAAAAAGCTAAACGTTTACTCCAACGGTTCTTTGTATTCAGGAAATTTCCACTTGCCCACTGAATATAAAAAACAGTATGGAGATCAGGTTACTACTTCCGCGCGAATGGATGCTTCGAACCCGAATATCTATGCACAACCTTTAAATACTAATTTTGCGGTAGGAGCCGATTATACTTTCAGTAAAAAACACATTTTGTCTACGGAGCTAAAATACTCCGATAGTTACGATAAAAGTACTTCACTTTTCAATCTGACCAATTCAATCGGAGAAATAACGACAGGAACCAGCAGTTCTCAAAATATCTCGGAAAACAATACCGTCAACTTGCAAGCAGGTATCAGCTACAAGGGTTTGTTCAACGATAAAAACACCGTTGATGCAGATGTTCGCTACTACCGCACAGATGGTTACAACTACAATTACTATCAGCAGGAAAATTTCACAAGCGAAAGCGACATCGATTTAAGTGGCGATTATGTAAGAACAAATGTAAATTATACGCATATTTTTTCGCCGAAGTTCAACATGGAGTTAGGTTATGGAAACGTTTATTTCACGAACACCAACACCCTTGATAATAACTCGTTCACACGTTTCAATTACCGTAACAGAGCATCGTTGTATGCGAGCTATCGTCCTTTTGAAAAACTAAATACAAAAATTGGAGGAATTGTAGAAAATTATACCCAAAGCTATGGAAACCAAAGCAAGAATTTAGCCGTGTTTCTGCCTTTTGCCAACGTTCAGTTTGTTGCCGGAAAGAACTTCAACATTGTTGCCCGCTATCAGTCGAGTGCACAATATCCGAGCATCAACCAACTGAATCCGTACAAAATGGCAACGGACTCAATTTTATACTCATCGGGAAATCCGGCGTTAAAGACCGGGATTAACAACACTGTTGGAATGGACTTTAATCTATTCAATGTGATTACTTTGTCTCCTTATTATACGTTCAACAAATCTTATCTGTCAACCTATATTGGCATCGACCCGGACAATAATCAGCATTATCTGAGTCAGAACGTAAATGCAGATAATTACGAACGTTACGGAGCGAGACTCAACTTTACCGTGCCATTTGGGAAAAAGCTTTTCTGGCAAAACAACTTAAATTGGTCGAGAAGTACAATTGCTTACCTCGACGAGAAAAACAGCGTGAACAATTGGGGTTTAAATTCAAGTCTTATTTATGTAAATCCGGCAAAAGGACTCTTAGGTGGTTTGATTTATCAGAAGCAACTAACGCGTGATATTGATATACAAGGATATAACACAAATGGAAACGATATTGCGTTGATAATGCTTCGCAAATCATTCCTGAAGCAAAAGCTGAACCTCACCTTGTTTTATTCGTTACCTATCGACCTTGGATTATCGTACGATTTGCCAAGTTACACCAAAGCCGGTGGATATTATTTGTCCAGCATGTCGAAAATGAATTTTATAAAACACCTGACATTCATCGAAGTAAGTTACAATTTTTCGGCAGGAAAGAAAACGAAGAAAGTTTCATCTTCTACGGATGAAGAATTCGACAACAACCGAAGAGGAACATTTGGATTATAAAAATAAAAGCAAAATTCCGGAGAACGATTCGGAGTTTTGCTTTTTTACTTTAAAACGAGAAACATCCAAAATCTGGTTATTTTATATGTGATAAATAGATTTCTGTATACGCAAAGTTATAGCAAACAATTTTAAACTTAATAGTAATATGAACAAATCCTATTCACTTGGTATTCTGCTTTTTCTGAGACTATTATTATTTGTTGCTTTTCAGGGCATAATCGCATTGTGTTTGCTTGCAATGCAACACTCCGATGCGTGGTATCAATCGCAAAGCTTATGGATAATCAGCGGATTATTAACCAACATCATTACCTTTTTTATTCTGAATAAATTATTTAAACTGAACGGAGAAAGGTATTTTTCTAATTTCAAGTTTATAAAAAAAGGTTGGTGGCTCGACATCTTGATATTGCTTGGAGCTTTATTGATTTCCATGCCATTATCAACTTACCCGAATACGAGTATTGCGTCGTGGCTTTACGGAAATTCTGAAACTGCAATTCACTTAATGTTTCGTCCAGTTCCCATTTGGGTAGTCGTGTTAGGCTTTGTTTGGGCAATTACACAAGGCTTAGTAGAGCTGCCTTACTATTTCGCTTATATTATGCCCCGATTAACCGAAAAACTTAAAAATGGATGGACTGCCTGGTTGATTGCATCGCTGCTTTTAGCATTGCAACACATCGCACTGCCTTTTATTTTTGACTGGAAATTTTGGGTATGGCGATTTGGAATGTTTTTATTGTTCGCATTATTTTTAGGCTTCTGCATAAAATTAAGACCACGGCTTCTTCCTTATTTCATGATTATGCATGCTCTGCTGGATATGGGAGCTGTGGCTGTATTCCTAACGTTGAAATAGATTTCCTAAGCCTTCCTTTACGTATTCAACCGGCAGTTAACTGTCGGTTTTTTCTTTTACTATCAACAATGAAAAAACACAAAATATAGAATTCAAAGGAGATCGGAACAACTTTCAACCCCTTTTTTTAGTCGTTCATACCTTTCTTTCGCGACCTCACCGGAATAATGTTGTCCGTTTTTTTCGGCAGAATTACTTTTGTTCCGAAATCTGGAAAACAGTTATTCAAAACCATTAACTAAGTATAGAAAAAATTTATTATTAAACGTAATCTTTAAAAATGAAAAGAAAATTAGTCATTTCAGTAGTTTTATTATTCACCATTTTAGGTGTAAGTTTTTCGCAGGATTCCACTGCTTATGCCGCAAAACGATCTTCGGTACTTTATAGCGTCATCTTCAATAATGTTCCTGACGGATTCAACTATCCGCTTATCGGCATTGTGAACAATGCCAAGGGAAACCACAGAAGCCTTCAGCTTGGTGTGGCAAATTCCACCGCCAGAACATTTAAAGGACTTCAATGCGCTGTTGCAAATAGCGTTGGGGAGGATCTTTACGGACTTCAATGTGGTTTAATCAATTCCATCGGCGGAAAAATGTATGGAGTTGAAAATGGTTTCATCAATTCCGTTGGCGACGAAGTACTGGGAGCGCAATTTGGTGTTATCAACATTACAAATGAATTGAAAGGTGTACAGGATGGATTTATTAATTCGGTAAAAAATAACGCTATCGGGTCACAAAAGGGATTTATCAACTCTGTAGGCGAAACGTTTATCGGACTTCAGAATGGTTTTATCAATAGCGCACAAAAAACGATTGGTGTGCAAGCCGGTTTCGTTAACGCTACCAAAAACCTTACAGGCGTTCAGATCGGATTTATTAACTGCGTGGATACACTCGAAGAAGGAGTTGCGATTGGTTTCCTCTCATTCGTAAAACACGGTGGATTTTCGGCATTTGAGTTAAGTGCCAACGAAAATTATTTGCTCAATTTATCTTATAAAATCGGGACAAAAGGGTTTTACTCATTCCCAATGCTATCGTACAATCCGCATTCTGCCGACAAATTTGCTGTTGGATTTGGCTTCGGATCGAATCTGCAAGTTACCAACCGATTCTTTATCAACCCCGAAGTATCTTCTTTGTTTGCCGTTTCGGATAATTACCGCGAAATTTCGTCGCTCAATATTGGCGTAGGCTATTCGCTTTCCAATCGTTTGGATATTATTGCCGGACCATCATTTGCATGGACAAGCAAAATAACAAGCACTACCAACCAAAGCAACCAGCACATTATTTGGGCTTACGATCGTGAATTCGATTTCGTAAACGATTTTGCATGGGGATTCAGATGCGCCATCAGATACACTTTATAAACACATAAAAAACCGAAAACAATGAAAAAAGCAATTATTTTTTATCACAGTAAAACCGGGAACACTCAAAAATATGCCGGGGAAATTGAGAATTATTTGAAAAATAAGGATATCGAACTTAAAAAATATTCTATTCAGGATTTCAACGAAGAATTGATCTCCGACGTGGATTATATTTTGTTGGGTTGCTGGACAAGCGGACACATTTTTTTCAATCAGCATCCCGAAAAAGTTTGGGTAAATTTTGCAAAAAGGCTACCGGAATTGCCACGAACAAAAACGGCGCTTTTCACCACTTACAAGTTTATGACAGGTAGCATGTTCAAAAACATGTATAAACCACTTAAGGACAGATTAAACATGCCTACGGTGGAATTAAAATCTAAAAACGGTGTACTTACCGGAAACGATAAGGTAGCACTCGAAACTTTAGTTGCGGATGCAACCGGAATCAGCAATCAAAATTAGATAGTAGTATAGTAAAAAAAGATTGTGATGTTCACCTTAAGACCTTGGCAATTCACTGATGCTACCATTGCTGCCGAATTAGCAACTCCAAACATAAGTCGATTTATGTCGGATGCTTTTCCCGCCAACAGCGTAGAAAAGTGGGAAAAATTTATCTTGTTTACAGCTGAAAATCCATTGGCTTTTTATCGAGTAATAGAAGTTGATGGTAAATTTGCCGGGAACATTGGCGTACTCGTCCGCGAAGATATTTTGCGGATGAACGCCGAACTCGGTTATTGGATTGCAACAACATATCGCGGTCGGGGTATTATGACTCTTGCCGTGAAAGAAATAGTGAAAATGGTTTTTGACCAGTTTGATATAACCCGGATTTATGCAACACCATTCGGTACCAATTTTGCTTCGCAACGGGTACTCGAAAAAGCCGGATTCACACTCGAAGGTATGTTCGAAAAAATTTATATAAAAGACGGCTGCACACAGGACGAACTGGTGTACGCTATCCGACGAAAGTTTTAAATTAAAAAAACACATGGATTGGTTATAGGATAAAACAACGTATTATTTGTTGAATAAAAGGAGACATTATGATTATCGCTGCTGCACAATTTCTTCCTGAAAAAGGAAACGTTGATTCAAACCTGAAACAACATTATCATTTTATTGAGACTGCCGCTAAACATGGAGTTGATTTGCTGCTATTTCCAGAAATGTCTATCACCGGATACATTCACGAAGAAGCCGATAATCTGGCTTTCAGCGTAGACGACAACAGGCTGGAAACCTTAAGCCAGATGGCAATGGAATATGGAATGACCATCGTAGGCGGCGCTCCGCTTCGACATGAAGAAAATCTGTATATTGCATCCTTTATTCTGAATCCGGATGGAAGCACCAACATTTACCGGAAACATTTCCTACATGGTAATGAGGTTTTGTTTTTTCAACCAGCTCCGGAGGATTACCAAAGTAGTTTTAGCATAAAAAATAAAAGAGTTGCTTTTGCTATTTGTGCCGATATCACTCACCGAAAACATGCCGAAACTGCCGCAATTGCACAGCCCGATTTATATGTAGCTTCCATCTTCTTTTCCAAAAAAGGCATTGGCGAGGCTTATGAGAAGCTCGGTAACTATGCCCGTGATTTTAAATTCAATGTATTAATGTCCAATTTCAGTGATGACCATTTAACTCCCGAACCTGCCGGACGAAGTGCTTATTGGAACCGTTCGGGTGAATTAATAGCTGCTCTTGATAATAACAGAGGATTGCTGATTGTTGATACGTCACAAAAAAAATCATTTTTTATCTCTTTCGATGTAATTTCCGATCACTTTCTTGCGTCATACAATTTATAAGAAAACTAAATTCCGTTATTCGCCACAATGATTCAAATAAAATCGCTAGCAACCACATCTTTCGATGAAATTTTCGACGCTTTTAGCGCTGCTTTTGCCGACTACGAAATCCAGCAAACCAAAGATCAACTTAGTAAAATGCTTCAACGTCGGGGTTTCCAGCCGGAACTTTCGTTTGGCGCTTTCGAAAATGGGAAATTAGTCAGCTTTACATGTAATGGAATCGGCACTTTCAACAACAAAAAAACAGCATACGATACCGGAACAGGAACCATAAAGGAATATCGCGGTAGAAAACTCGCCGGGAAAATTTTTGAATATTCGCGACTCTACCTTCGCGAAGCCGGAATAAAACATTATTTGCTCGAAGTGTTGAAACACAACGATCCGGCGGTTTCGGTTTATCGCAGACAAGGGTTTCAGGTAGTTCGCAATTTTTCTTATTTCACCGAGTCGAAAAACAATATTAAGATCAATCCGGTTAATAAGGCAGAAAAACTAAAAATAGAAGACTCCAATACTTCTGCCATTAGGCAATTTAATGAATGGTTCGATTTTCAACCTTCGTGGCAAAACAGTTTCGAATCTATCGATCGGCAACCGGAGGCTTTTTCGGTAAAATTGGCAACCATCGACGAAAAACCAGCAGGGTATTGTGTATTTGAACCAGCTTCGGGCGATATTACGCAAATAGCAGTTACACCCGAATTTCGTAGGCAGGGAATAGCTACATCAATTTTCAGTTGTGTGCTTAAAAATTATGCCGGCGAAGGAGTGAAATTGATTAATACAGATAACAGACATCCGGCAATTAACAGCTGGGCACAATCGGTTGGATTGAAAAAAAGAGGTGAACAATTTGAAATGGTTTTGTCATTTTAATATGATTTAACCATAAAAATATATCGATAAACGATATTTTTTATTTCTTCAACAAAAATGATGTTAATTTAATAAGAACAATTCATACCTTTGCCAAATTAAAAAATATAAAACTTATATAACCAATGAAAAAATGTCTTATAGCACTCTTCCTGTTAGTGCCATTTTTTATGATTGCTCAAAATGCA
>JBBIID010000017.1:0-15051 GCA_037446675.1 Paludibacter sp. | reverse complement strand
TGCAAGCGGACATCATATTTCAATTAAAAACAACAAAATTTTTGCTCGTCAGCAATCATTTAATAGCGTAGGGCTCTCAGCATACAAACAATATCCCATAGATTGTTATGCCGACACCATTATGAATAATCAGGTAAATTACAGGTTTAAAGATGGAAGCCTAAACAATTTTTTAAATAGTGGTGATTTCGGAGTTATTTATGGCTGGAGCACCAACTATTATAACCCTCAACTGAACTCCACGATTCTTCCCGAAAAAATTATTGGCAGATGCTCGAAAAATGAGATTTTTTAACTAAGTAGATCCAATAAAAAAAATAATTCTGCGTTAGTATAAGAAAATGAATTTTGACCTCCGTTTTTTGCATCAAAAAAGTTCATTTTCCTTTTAGCAATATTGGAATTATTTCTATCTTTGAACAATTTTAATTTGTCAATTAACAATCAATCATAGATTTAGACAAATTCTTACCTCTCTCAACCCACAAACTACTATTAATTTTTGTCGTTTTTTTTCAATCAAATCAGAAGAAACAATCTTTCGAGAAAAAAGTTTATCCACTTTTTCATAATAAAACATAATAAAACACGATTTTAATTCAATAAAAGCAAAAAAAATTAATTATTATTTGCAATTAACCCTCTTAACCTACTCGATTTTAGCATTTTAGATTTCTAATTTTAGCTTTGCTTAAACCTGAAATTAAGCAATTATATAAAAAATGCTACAATGCCCATTAGCACTGTCAAAACACATCAATTTAACTCTACACAATTTAAGACATTTAAAATACTGGACAGAAGACAATTACTTCATCAAAAACCGCTCCAATTTTCATTTTTGTAGCAAAACAAACAATATTTAACTCTACATTTATATAGTGTTTTATACTACATAAATGACATTTATTACCATCAAAAAAGGCTGTCTTGCGGGTGTTTCTTTAATTCATATTTTTGTCTCGGAAAAATCACGAAAAATTTCTTCAATATGAAAAGACAGTCATTTTTAATCGTAGCTCTATTAGTAGCATTTCAATGTTTAACTTTTGCACAAGGTTCAAAGTTTGCCGGTCCCTACACATCCTCGGCTCCTATTTCGTGGAATGGTGTAAAAAACAAAACCATTAGTAATTTAGAAATTATTAATCCTAATGGACATTGTATCGAGCTTGTAAATTGTTCTAACATCACGATAGTAAATTGCAAGCTAGGTCCTTCCAAACAAGAGGGTGTTTATATGTACAACTGTTCCAACATCAAAGTTGAGAACTGTACTCTCGACCATAACGACACGGGAGTTTTTGCAGGAGCATCAACTGGAATTTCTGTAATGAATAATGACGTGATTAATGTTCAGGGGCCTATGCCTCGCGGACAAATGGTTCAATTTGCAGAAGTATCTGGTGGTGGAAACCGCATTTGCTACAATGTTGTTGAAAACACTTTAGGACAAAGCTATCCTGAAGATGCCGTTAGTTTATTCAAGTCAAACGGTATTGAAGGAGATCCAATACAAGTTGTTGGAAACTGGATTCGTGGCGGTGGCCCATCTAACTCGGGAGGCGGAATCATGACCGGCGACATGGGAGGATCATATATTCTTGTACAGGATAATATTCTCGTAAATCCTGGTCAATACGGAATTACGATTGCAAGCGGACATCATATTTCGATTAAAGACAACAAGATTTACAGCAAGCAATTGCCGTTCAGCAATATCGGACTATCGGCATACAAACAATATCAGATAGACACGTTCAATGATACAATCATGAACAACGAAGTGAACTTCACTTACATGGACGGTCAGTTAAACAACTTGTTGAACGATGGTAAATGCGGAACAATTTATGGTTGGAATACTAACAAATACGATCCGACATTAAATGAAGATGTACTTCCAACCAAAATCGTAGGCAAAGCACTTATTCAAGGAGTCACCACAGAAACTCCTGAACTTACAAACGATACTAAAATAAAAATATTTCCAAACCCCGCATATGATCATTTCGTGGTCGAAACTTCATCTGAACTAAAAAACGGAAGTATTGAAGTATATAATATATCCGGACAAAGGATGTTAACACAAATGCTGGATAACGAAAGGACAGAAATTAGTTCGGCTAACTTATCAGTAGGAGTTTATTTAGTAAAAATACTTAATGACAATCAAGCTGTTGATCAGCAGAAAATAATGATACGAAAATAATTATTTGTTTACACAAAAAGAGCCTCAAAAAAAACTGTATTTGCAGATTTTGAGGCTCTTTGCATTTAAGTAAATCAAAAGGCATTTTTTCGTGCATTTTTACTGACAACGGTATTTGCAATAATTCTTAAGTCCCAAAGGAAATTCCAGTTTTCCAAGTAATACATATCGTATTCAACCCTTTTCTCCATTTTCCAAAGTTCATCCGTTTCGCCCCTGTAACCATTCACCTGCGCCCAACCGGTTATACCTGGTTTTATGTAATGTCTCACTTTATAGTGATCAATCAGCTCAGAATATTGATCTGTATGCCTTAACATATGAGGCCGAGGACCCACAATTGACATTTGCCCGAATAAAACATTGAGAAATTGAGGAAACTCATCCAAATTTGATTTTCTTAGGAATGCACCAATTTTAGTTATGCGGGCATCTCCTTTTGTGGCTTGTTTCGAATCGGCATCCCCACTAATGGTCATACTTCTGAATTTGATACACTTAAAGGTTTTATTATTAATTCCGGTTCGTTTCTGAAAGAAAAAAACAGGTCCTTTCGAAGTAAGTTTTATCAGAACAGCCAAAATAGGGAACAGCCAACTGATAACGAAAACAATCACTAACGAAGAAAAAACAAGATCAAAGGTTCTTTTTACAATTCTGGAACTCAAATCGTCCAAAGGAATTTCTTGTGGGTTGAACACTACCAAAGACCCTACCGATTCAAGATTCTTATTCGATCTGAACCAATATTGATTCTCCGGTACAAACCGCAATCGTACACCAATTTTATTGCAAACCGTGAGTAGTTCTTTGCTTTTTTTCAGGTCGTTGTAAGCTGATAGAGTTACAAAAATAAAATCAATTTGATGTTCGGAAACCAATTGCCCCAATTCATTTATATGTCCAATATGGTCTTTATCTTCTTCGGAAACATCTGCTACAAAACCTACGAAATCATAACCAAGCATTGGATTATTTTCCAATAAGTCTCTAAGCAAAAAGCCCATTTCATTATATCCAATAATCAGCACTCTATGTACATAATGGCCATTTTTTCTTCTTATTTTCAGGTAATTATACAGGAAGAAATAAAAAATAAGCTCACCAACATACGAAATAATGATACATTCCAATAAAAAAACGGATGATAAATTATCCTGAATAAATAAGTGGAACAGCATAAAAGCCGTAATCCCTAAAACAATCGTTCTATTACTTATTCTTTTAAATCGGTTGGCAAAGCTATCGTGCAGATAGATATTTCTTTTCGAAATCAGGAAGTAAGTGATGAGTTCGGACAAGCTAAACAGCAAGAAATACAGACTCCTGTCATTCGAATCCAATTCCCTTAAAAAAGGGCTAACAAAATACATTATTCCGATAGCAACATTCAGAATAATCAAGTCAACAGCCAAATAAAAAAATCTAAGTTCGGTTTCTTGTAGTCTCATAAAATAAATATCAACTATTTGTAACAAAAAGCCTTCAAATTAAACTATCTAAAGACTGTATGCAACCCAAATGATTATTAGCCTGAATTTCTAACCTCAACAACAAACATCGGGTTGCAAATTATTTTCTGAATTTCTCCGATAACACATGACCAATAAATAATGCATTTCCAACTAAATAACGTCTCCACATACGGCGAGGTTCGCTCACCAAACGATAAAACCATTCAAGACCCATTTTAATCATCCAGTGCGGAGCGCGTTTCACTGTTCCAGCATAGAAATCGAAAACAGCACCAATGCAACAAACATGTCCGACTTTCAACTCATCGTAATGTTGGTGCGCCCATTTTTCTTGTTTTGGAGCTGTCATCCCAACAAACAATGTATCCGGCTGAACGGCATTTATAGTATCTATCATTACCTTATTTTCCACTTCACTGAATTCTGATTTGAATGGGGGAGAATAAGTATATATTTTTACGTTAGGATATTCTTTTGCTGCACGATTTCTAATCTTTTGAAGAGTAGCTTCTGTGCTTCCAAGAAAAAAACATTTACCATTCATTGCATTCAAACGTTGCATCTCGTATGCAAACAAATCGGCACCGGCAATTTTTTTGATCTTTTGTCCGGTAAGCAACCTCATTGCCCAAACCACACTTATACCATCTGGTAGAAGAACACTGCTCGATTGAAGAGCCTTACTGAAATCGACATCACGTTGTACTGTGTTAAACGAATGAGCGTTTATTGTATTTATTAAAACCTTTGGTTGGTTGATGTCGTTTAATTGACTATTGAATAAAGTATAGCTTTTTAACATAATTATTTATTCTAAAGATTCGATAATTTTTATATATACTTTATAACAAAAAACCGAATCAATAGTTTAAAATCATTACATTTTAATACTAATTGCATTTTATTGATTTATATTATCTAAAATAGCAATCATTTGCGCTTCAAATTTTGCCTCTGTATAGTGGTTTTCAAACTTATTCCGCCCCACTGCCCCCATCTGAGCCCTCAAATCGGGGTTTTTAATGAGTAATTCCAACTTTTCGGCCAGTTGAACCGAGTTTCCTTCAGGAACCAGAAAACCGGAAATTCCATCGTCTACAATGTCAGGAATTCCACCTTCAAACGTTGAAACAACAGGTAAAGAAAACTGCATTGCTTCCAGCAAAACCAATGGAAAACAATCATTTAACGTTGGGTGAACGAATACATCCGATTGAGCAAAAACACGTTCTTTTTCGTCACCATATTTTTTGCCTGCATAAACAACACAATCCGAAAGATCCATTTTACCAACTTCGGCATTGAATTGATCGGCATCCAAATCGCCAGCACCTCCAACAAACACACAAATGAAACCCACACCCTTACTTTTCAACAACTTACAAGCATCTAACAATACAAAAATTCCTTTTGAGATGATCAAGTTTGATAGAAACAACACTTGCACCTTATCGATTTTTTCTATTGCACTTTTATCAACTTTTTTATCAGTTATCCCATTATGACAATAAAAAACATCTTTTTTATCTACATATTTTTCTATATCGTAATACAGATATTGGGACAATAAAATAACGTTCGAATTTTTAAAAATAAGCTGATATAATTTATTATCAAAAAATGAATCCTGCTTTTCTTTTACTCCTTTATTGTGGAAATGATACACCAACTTCACACGAAACAGCTTCACCAACAATGCCAATGATGCATCTTTATAAAAAGGCATACATTTGGCGGTCATCGAAAAATAGCAAACATCCGGTCTGTTAAAAATAATCTGATAAAAAACATGTCCGAATATTGAGAAATATCTGAATAACTTTACAAATCTGCTTTTCCCAATTTCTTCAATCGTCCTAGAGGTACCAAGATTTATATATTTACAATCGAATTTTTCATTTATCGCCTTGCTTTCCTTTATTTGCAAACCCACATTCGCAGCTCCATGCACCGGCGGTGGATAATGTAATATAAATAGTATTTTTTTCTTTTTCATCTTTTTCGAACGTTATTATTGCTTATTGAATCGTAAGCAATTAAAAGATTGTTTTATCTTGAGTTTACACTGAGTTATTCGCAGCCATATATTTCCAACATTCCGAGTTATTCATGAGCGTAACGTTTTTAAGACCGGATAATAATTTCAAAGCCGACTCTAATTCGTTCCACAAACCTTGTTCCTCTATTTCCCATGAGTGCCCCCACAGGTGAAGCACATTTTCACTTTCAGTAAGTCGGGACAAAGTACTTTCAATCAACTCAACAAAGTTTTTATTTCCACTGAGAAAAAACAGATTTTGAACTATCGGCTGAAAATAAATATTTTTCAAGCAATGCTTTAAAAGCACCATACTGCTATGATTATATGTCTGCACACTTGTATGCATCAATTTTGAATCGGGAGCAAAACCCGTACGCAACAATTTTGTTGTACGCCCAAATAAATAGCCGGCATCCTGCACAAAATCTATATCGCGTTGCGAGTACTTTCCTCCAGGATAGCAAAATGCCTCCACTTTCTTCCCAATTATATCTTCGAGCATGGGTTTGCAATCCATTATCTCGTGCTTTGCACTTTCATCGCCCAAAGTATTGAGATAAATGTGATTTACCGTATGACCGCCTAGCTCATGCTTGGTTGCAAGTAACTTCATTTGTTGTGGAGTCATTACTTCCTGCTCGGAATTTCGAATTGGCACATAAAAGGTACCCTTCACTCCGTATTTGTCGAGCAAATCGGCAAGCTTGAGATCCAACGGATGCCCATCATCCCAACTTGTAGTTACAATTATTTTTTTCTCCATTTTAGCTGTGACAATTTATTCCACAATCGGTTTTTGAAAGAATAATGACTATAAAATTGTTTCGAAAGATATTTATCGGGATCTTTTGCTTCTGAAAATATAAATTCGGTTTGCTTTGAATCATCTAAAGACGTTTGATATCTATCACAGGCTTTGATCGTATGAGTTGCACCCGAACCAAATCCATTATAAAAGACTTTTGATTTCACAGGAAACACATCTAACAGATTGTATTTAAAGTGATGATAATCAAAACGAATAGCCCATGAATCAATCTCACCATGCATTTGCCGGCGCAACATTCGAACAAGGTCGCTACCTCCTTTCATGAATCTCACCAACTTGAACAAATTCCAGCGATAACTGGAATAATCTTTCATTTCCCAATCCACTTTTTCCCATTTGTCCAGCCATGTAGCCCAGCCCCAGGAGGAAAAACGATACGAAAAAGCGACATCATATTTATAATCATCCGGATATTTTAAATTAAAAGAATAACCCGAAACATTTAAAACTCGTGGTTTATCTTTATAAAAATCCAGTGCCTGATTCATATAGTTTAAAAAGTTTGCTGACAGGATTAAATCATCCTCTACAACAATGACCTTTCCATGCTCTTTTATAACTTGGGTTACCCCTGAAATAATGGAATTTGCCAGTCCTTTATTCATTCTGCTTTCAAAAATGGTAATTTTTCGAAATCCACTAATAGTACGAATATATTTTCTAACAGTTTGAACATCATAGCGTGTTCTTTCATCCTTTTCACCATCCGAAAAAATGTACAATTCGCTTTCGGAAGCTAGAATATTATTTTGTAAAGATTCCACTGTTTGCTTTGTTTCCTGCAAACGGGAATAAACAAAAAGACAAATCGGAGCCAGTGAGTTACCTGTTTCCATAATTTAAACTAAACACATTTAACTTTCAACACTTTGTTTTCTTTTTGCTGCGAGTATCTTTTTCTTAATTGGTTCGAAAACAGACGAATTTTTCAAAGCAGCTTCTCTCCTTTTTATAGCGACTTTCAGTTTTGCAATATAGTAATCGGGGGAATAAGTTCTGAATATAAAATATGAAAACAGATCATGATTTTCGGCCATCATCCTTCGTTTCAACTCATTTCTGCCCCATAGGAAATGAAAGTTTTTCCAGTCATTTTCTATGGCGTATTGGATCATATTGAATGTGCAAACCTCACCAACATTGTACCCGGAAAAACTTTCGTCATATGCTATAACGTGCATGAAAATGTCTTTGTTTATAAGAGTGCCAATAGCTCCGCCAATTAATTTTCCATCAAGCTCAAGTACTCCCACACAACCATAACAACGGGCATATTTTAAAATATTGGTTTTATAAACATTATCAATTCCCGAAACTTTTCCTTTTGTTTTCATCCGGCTTCGATTGAACTGAATAATTTTTTCAATGAGATTTTCACTTATTTCATCGCCTTTTTTTATCGAAAATTTCACCTCTTTAAAATCACTCAGCAACCTTGTCATTCGGTTCTTTATATTTTTTCTCTTTTTGGAACCGAGGTTCGCAAGATATTCATCAACCGTTTCGGGCAACTCCAATATCTGATTGTCCGATTTAAAAATCATCACCGATTTCTCTACATCGTATGTTCGATACGAAGCATCAATCTTTACTTTTGTTAGCTTCGGAAATTTTTCAAATATCAATTTTGTGAACTCCTTAATCAAATCTTCATCCAAAGCAACCAAAGAATTGAAGCAATAAGCTGCATTCATGTGATTTCCAAAAACAATCAAATCTTTCAATTGTCCTTCTTCAACAAAAGTGATATAGAAGTACTCGTGAAACGGATAATAAATTTCGATATACCGACAAGTGGTGAGATACGAATTATATTTTTCCATAAGAAAAGCCTCATGGTCAATGGGTAATCCTTTATGTATTTCACTTGTCATCATAGATTTTCAATTCAAATTTAACATCGCTTATTGGCTTTTACAGTCTCTAAGAGCTACGCTTTCTGAAGTTTTTCACTGCATTCCTGATAGGTTTTGTGAATTCCGACTGCCTTACGGTCAAAAGAAATATTGACAGAGCTGCTTTCAGTTTACTTTTAATAAAATCGACAGAATACGATCTGTAGAAAACATATGTAATCAGAGGCCTTGGCAACGCCATAAAGCGCAATTTATAATCATTATCTCCCCAAAGGAAATGAAATGTATGCAGATTCAACCCGATAGCTGTCTGTATTGCATTAACGATACAAATCTGCCCGGGATTGTATTTGGAAAAACTATTGTCGTGCGCAATCATAAACAGAAAAAATCTGTTGTTTATGATATATGAAATGCTTCCAGCAATAATTTCGCCCTCCACTTCGATATAGTTTACAAGTCCGTAATACTGCGAGAAATTATAAAAATCGACAACATCTTTTTGAGTTTTTCCGGGAATAATTCCCTTGGATTTCATTCGGCTGTAGCTCAGTTGAACAATTTTATCAATAAGCGCTTCGTCAATGTTCTCTTTTGTTTTCACAACGAATTTAGCAGTAGGAAAATCCTTCATCAGCCTCGACCTGTAGTTTTTCAGATGTCTGCGTGTTGTTGAGCCTAATTTCTGGTAGTAATCGTCAAGCGTTTTAGGTAAATCGACAACATAATCGTTTGCAGTAGACAGAACAAATGATTTCTCTAAATCATATTTCCGATACGATGCCGATAATTTCAATTTATTAATCGTCGGAAATTTATCGAAAAGCGCTTTTGTAAAAGCATCAACAACTTTCGAATCGATTTCGACAAGCGAATTATAGCAGTTGCAAATATCTCCGTTTTTTCCAAAAATAAATATATCGGAAATTTCCTCATTCGCTTTTACCAAAGCATAATTGTGATTTTCGTCCGGAAAATAAACATTTATGTATCTGCAATTGGTTATGAAAGATTTATATTTTTCAATCAATAATTCTTCATATTCAAATGGCAATCCTTCGTAAAATTCAAATGAGAAATTATTCATACCGTTTCAGATTCATGTAACTTAGTTGTTATAACTTACGTTAAAACTTTTATTTATATTTTTTACAACAATAATTTCACAATTAATGTTGAGAAAAAACTATGAATTCTGTATTGCAAATTACTTTTTCAATAAAAATTCATTAAGAATATCCTTAAGACGCGACTCGAACCTCTCCAAACGGAACTCGTTCACATATTTAGTTCGACCGGCCTGACCCATTTTAGTGCGAAGTTCCGCATCGAGAATCAAGATTTCCAACTTTTCGGCCAACGCTTTTGTATCTCTTTGCGCCACAACATATCCGGTTACTCCTTCGTCGATAATATCGGGGATTCCGCCTTCGTACGTGGAAACTACCGGTAAATTTGCCGACATAGCTTCCAAAAGAACCAATGGGAAACATTCGTTGTGATAATAAGTGGGAAACGCAAAAATGTCGGATTCTAAAAGAGCAATATTCTTTTCGTCGCCATACTTCTTGCCGGCATACTCCACGCTCTTTTCAATACCCAGTTTCGATACTTTGTCGTTAAACTGACCAATATTTATATCGCTTTCGGCACCTATAAATTTGCATTGAAATTCAACTCCTTTATCCTGAATTATTTTACAAGCTTCGAGAAGGTCGTAAACACCTTTCGATTCAATCAGATTGGAAAGGAATGTAATTTGAGGAGCTTTGTTCGTTTTATCAAGTATTTTATTTTCAAACACATTTACATCCGGAATGCCGTTCGGACAAATATATACGTTCGACAGCGGTACAAACTTCATTATATCTTTGTACAGATGGTTCGAGAGCAGAATTACCGCAGCATCTTTAAACACAAACCGATAAAGGATTCGGTTTATAAAAACTGATTCTTTTTCGCTAACGCCTTTGTTGTGCAAATGATAAACACGCTTTATTCTGAAAATGCGCAGCAAGCCGATAAGCAAAACATCTTTGTAAAATGCCCAACCGGTAGTGGAAAGAGCCAAATAACACAATTCGGGTTGATCTTCAATAATGTTTCGGAGTAGCTCAAACCACACAACTAACGATCTGAAAATCTTAAATACATTAAATTTGCCGGTTTCGTTTATTTTACGCGAGACCAGAAGATTGATATACCTGCAATCGAAGGTGGAATTTATCAACTCACTTTCTTTTATCGACAACCCAACGATTGAAGAGCCATGCACCGGAGGCGGAACATGAAGCACAAAAAGTATCTTTTTTTTCTCTTTCATAAAATTCCGAATAGTGTTTTTATTCGTTCAAACCCTCGACAATTACCTTAAATATGATAGCTTTCTGCAAATCTTTCAAATTCAAAATAATGCTCCTTCAAGTCTTTATTATCCTTAGCCATTTCAACCGCACACTTAAGTTTTGAAAACTCCAGCAAATACGGAGTCCAATCTTTCACCTGAAATTTATCGAAATACCGGTTTATCATATCAATATTTTCATTGATCACCAAATCAAAACGCATCGATTCGTTGACCAAAAATTCGTATTGAAATATGTAAGTAAAAAGATCGTAACCCAGCGGATATTGTCCGCCCATTTCCCAATCGAACAATTCGATATTTTCATGATCCACCATCATGTTCCACACGCAAAAATCGCCATGAGCGAAGCATGTTTTCAATGTGGTGCTAAACGTTCTGTCTGTTTTGATTTTTTGTTCAGATAAATCAAACAAAATCTTTATCATTTTATCATCCAGATGGAGATATTTTATTTTCTCTCCCCGTAAAACTGAAGTTTTGATTAATGAAAATCCATCTTCCGAGTTTACATTTAATTCTATTTTCGGAACAAACGAGAGCTGTTTAAGCTGCTCGAGCACAATCCCTTCGTTCGAAACGTTTTTTCGGGCAATATCGCTTGTTCCATATTTAATAAAGAATGGAACTCCTGTGGTTTTATCAACTCCAAGCATCGAAATTTTTTGTTCGACTCCTTCGCTACCTTTGTTGAACGCCAAAATTGAATTTTGATCAATAAATTTCCCTATTTGGTTGACCGGGAAAAGTTTCTCGGGATGTGTTATGCTAAATATGTACCTTATCGGAGAAGTGTGTAACCACACGCTCCACATTAACTTTGCTGTTACTTTATACGGTTGATAAAGCGTCAGCAGTACAGGATATTTGCGAAAACCTTTGGGAAAATAATATTGTTTGCTAAATGGGTTAAAGTAATAGTACCTCATATACCAAAAAGATTAAAAGGAATTAGATTCAATCGTGTTAACTATATATATACTTTTCTAAATATCCCTTTTAAGAAACGAAATAACATCAAGAATTTTTTGATTAAACGTATATGGCATTAATGATACTAAATTAGATGGTTTCTCCATTTCCTTCACACTGTCATTCATCTTATCATTTAATACGGAGAGCAACCCTTTCTCATCATATGGATTAAAAATCACCCCATTCTTTTCGTTTATCAGACATGCAGCGCCTGCAACATCCGAACACATAACCGGAACTCCTGCAATTAGCGATTCGTTGACCCCAGCACCAAAAACTTCTGATGTACTTGGCAACACAAAATAATCGGCTAATCTGTACCATGCGAAAAGAGCTTCATTCTCATATCGTCCGGCAAAAATCACATTTTTCTGCATCCCCAAACTATCAACTAAGCTTTCCAGTTCCTGTTTTTTATTTCCTTCTCCCACCAAAATAAGAACTGTATTCTTATTAGTTGTTAAGTATAATGAGAAAACGTTTAAAAGTGTATTTAAGTTTTTGACTTTTACCAAACGACCCACAAAAAGTAGAACTTTTTTGCCTTTTAGGTCATATTTTTCAAAATAATCCGTTGCAATCTGATCCGTTTGACTCAAAATTCCCTGAATCCGCTCTTCTCTTTGAATAATCGGATTGACAACTGTCGGTACGCTTGGAAAATTCTCGGCATACCATTTCTTTGCAAAGTCGTTGCTCAGAATAAGACCCGATAATAATTTCAGAGACAAAAAACGTCCTATTCTTCTTGCCAGCGAACTATTTTTGGCCACATCAACACTATCGTCGCAAATGCTGTACACTTTTGTTTTAGGGAAAAACACTTTCGAGAACAAAGCGGTCAAGAAAGTCATATAATTGTATTCCAGACAAATAACCACATCCGGTTTTATCTGGACAATCTTTTTCAGGTAACCAAACCGCACCATTCTTTCTTTATGATACAGATCAAATCCTTTGGTCATAAATTCCGGACGGAAATCAAGCTGATCAATCAACTTTTCCGTATCAAACTTTTGAGAAATCAAGTTCTTACGAAAAATATAGAAATATGCTTCAAAAGCACTATTCAATTCATTAAAAAAATCGATCCGATACGGCGCTAATGAATTATGAAATACTATTAACTTTTTCTTCATACTGAAATCTTTTTAAAATCGTTCAACACACACTTTCATGATATTTATTTACGCAATTGGCTGTAAGAAATCAATTTGTAATTCTTAATTACTTCAGGCAGAATTGCACTTAAATTTTGATTTGCATACACATCATGAATCTCGTTATTTATTATCTTGCCCGGATGAATCATTAACTCCACGACAGAATTTTCTTTTATAATTCCCTGATAATCTATTAAATGTGAAACGCCTCCAAAATAATCGGTAGCGGAGAGTTTATTTAAACCCAAAACTGCGTTATAAGAACTCCTGTACATTTTTTTCGCAAAAGTATTTTTCTCAAGATTATTCGCGAGCCGAACACATTTAACCTTCTCCGTTTTAAAAATATCAAGAAGCAGGAAAAGTAATCCCGGTTGCTCGTGGATATGATTGTGCGAATCGGCATGCGAAATCGGGATTCCAAACTTCCGACAAAGTTTTATCTGAGCCGTTATTTCATCGCGCACCGCTTCTTTTTCAGAAGCTGAAAGCCGTACAATTGTAGCTACTTTTTTGTTGTGAAACAATCCGTCGGAATTACAAAAACGAGATTCGTTTCGTATTTTTTTTGTCAATGGTAAGCCTTCTGTCAAATTCAAGTGAATTCCGATATTTTCTATCCGTTTATTGGCTATAGCAAGCTTAGCGGCAGCTTCCGACTCATCAAAATTGACCAGTAGTGTGGTGTCCAAACAAATTCCTGCATCCATCGATTGCATAATTGCCTCATTTACGGGCTTGCTCAAACCGAAATCATCCGCGTTTATAATTAATCTGTTCATCGTTCAATTGTTGTTTGGGACTTCTTGTGCAAACTTTACAGTCGTTCTCTATCCCAGTGTATATTATCTTTTATTTTTTTTGCAGGATTTCCGGCATAAATAGAATCCGGCTCTACTACACCGGTAACAATTGCTCCGGTAGCAATGATAGCTCCATCATTTACCACAGACCCTTTCAACACTTTAGCATCGGCTCCAAGCCACACATGCCTTCCTATGCTTACCGGCTTTGCTCTATTTATTCGCGCATCGCTATCTTTTGAAAAAATGGAATGACTGTCGCCATTACGAATTTCGATTCTGTGCGAAAACATACAATCGCTTCCTATTTTAATAGATTCTCCCTCTGTAGCAGCAATGTGCCCGCCTTCTATCGAAGTGGTGTTTCCAATAACGATCTCACTTCCATCGTCTTCCAACCAAAGTTCGAGTTTCTTTAAGGTACAATTACTTTCAATGATAATTTTACAATTCTTGCCAGCTATATTCAGTTTACAATCCGTCAGCCTGTTTTTTGGAGCTATCAGAACCGAATTGCCAGATCCCGACACATGAATTTTTGTTCGTTTCAGCAAAGAGCCGGCATAAGTAATTGTATTGTTTCTTCGCCCCTTTGTCCGAAATATTGTAGCATAACTGTAGCACGCTGCAAAGAAGTTGAGCAAAAAAGTTGAATTTTTCGCCGTAGAGAAAAACTTATTTTTCAGATTACTGGACATAGACATTAGATAATTTTGAATTATTTATATTCGCTATAAATTTTGTTCCCCAATCCGGCAATAGCACCCACACCTTCTGATAATTTCAGAATTCCCCAATATCTTCTTTTCACCGGGAAAATGATTATAATACTCGCCAGCAAGCCTAAAAAGATGTAGATAAAGCTGACAACAATTTTCTTCGCAAGCTTGGCGTATTCCTTTTCCATTTTCAGGATATAGGTAAATGTGCCTGCCACGCGATAGTTACGCATCAACAACCAATGAATGTTTGCTCTTTTAGGAGGAATTGTTTCGTAAATTACAGCCTTTGGCGACCAAAACATTTTTGCCCCTCGTTTTAACAATTGTTTACCGAAAAACGAATCTTCAGAGCCTGTGGTATTAAAGCGGGGATCGAACCAAACTCCAAATTTTAGTAATGATTCCCGCCTCATCATTAGGTTTCCCGAAGTAAGATTGTTTAGCTTATAATCTTCGGGATAATTTTCGCGTGTAAACCAGCAGGAAATATAATTCGGTGTGTCTTCCGCTATTTCAACAAACGCCGGACCGCGAACCACATCGGCATTGTTCTTTACCATGGTTTTCACCATTTCGTTGAGCCATTCGGCAGAAACAAACTCATCATCGT